>NJDW01000010.1 GCA_002254805.1 Candidatus Pacearchaeota archaeon ex4484_31
TAAACTAAAAAGAATTTTCTAATGTGGCTCGCTGACGCCGACTTCCTCGCTCCGCTCGGACTTTTGCTATCGCAAAAGGAATATAACAGCGGATAAACGTTCAGTCCTTGAAGGGCTTCACCCAAATTGGCTCGCAAGCTTGCCAACTTCGTTTATCTGCAATATGTTATATTCAATCAGCGTCGGCTTCCAGAGAGAAAAAGTTTATTAAATATGTTAAAATAACTTATGATTATGGAAACAAAACTTAGGTATGTAGCATTTCACCTAACTTATGTTTGCGAAAATAAATGTCCTTATTGCTACATTGGAAATAAGGGACGAGAAAAACATCCCCCGCTTGAAAAGGTTAAAAGGATTATAGAAAACCTGGCAAAGAATAACATAGAAAAGATTCTCTTAGTTGGAGGAAATCCTTGTACTTATCCGAATTTGAAAGAGGTTGTTGAATTGATCAAAAATTTGGGACTTAGATGTTATATTTTATCAAATACATTAGAATTTGGGCAAAATTTAAATTTCTTTTTAGACAAAATTGATGATTTTCAAGCTACTATTTTAGGTTCAAATGCTGAAGAACATGATAGCGAAGCTGGGAGAAAAGGAGCTTATGAAATTTTGATTAGAAACATTAAACTTTTGAATCAAAAAAGGAGAAAAGCAACCATTGCTATTTCCCTTCATAAACATAATTACAACAAAATTTTTGATATCGTAAAAAATTTGGTAGAAAAAGAGAAGATAAAAATTAAAGAATTAGTTGTTCAAAGAGTAATTCCGTGTGGAAGGGCAGCAAACACATTAAGATTTTCTGTAACTAAAGACCAAGTTCCTGTTATCTTTGAACAACTTTACAAGGTTAAAGAACTTTATAATTTAGCAATTGACTTTGAGGATCCTTTCCCTCTCTGCATAATCCCTGAAAAATATAGACACCTTCAAAATAAACCTTGTGAGTGGGGTTTTACGAAAGGTTCTATAAATTTTAATGGTGATCTAGCAAGATGTGGTGCAGATAGTAGATTTTTGTTGGGAAATATTTTTAAAATAGACAACCTACAAAAATTCTGGAAAGAGAATCCTATATTAATTGATTTTAGGAATAGAAAATGGCTTCCACAAAAATGTCAAGAGTGTGAATTATTAGAAAAATGTGGTGGGGGTTGTTCACTATCAAGAATTACAGACGAAGATCATGAATGTGATATTTTATGTCCGTTTTGTTAAAATAAAAATGTAGTGGTAAAAATGATTGAAATAAACGAAGAATTGAAAAAATTAATTGAAGAAAATGCTTTAGCATTTGCAACTGTGGATGAAAAACGGAAATTCCCTTAGTGCAAGAGTTGCTAGTAAAAAAACATGAAAAAATAGAAGAGGAAATAGAAAAAATGCAAAAGTAATCTTTTTATTTCTTATCAAGAATGACTATTTTTTCTCCACTTTTTCCCTCCTTTACAACATATTTCCATTCTCCGGTTTCACCTGTCTTGCTTCCGAGTATTGTTTCTAATTTTTCTTCTAGTTCTCCCAATTCCTCATCTTCCAAATTTGAATAAACTTTATCTTTTATTACCAAAACTTTGCAGGGAATGTTATCCAAAAGGGCAGAAAACAGTTCTTTATACTTTCGCAATTCTCTAGCAAGTTTAATCTCTCTAAATGGCCATAGCAGTCTTAAACCTAGCCAATAACCCGACCATGCAACATAGTTTGGAATGAGTTTTACTTTTTCTGCAAGCATAAAAAACTGGTTCTTTGCAAGAGTAAGAAAAGACTGCTCAAGAGAACTTTTTTTTATCAATTCATATTCTTTCATTATTTCCATCACTTTTTCTTCTTGACCTGGTAAGATATGAAGATGAAGAAGGAAAGAATCCTTTTTAGGAACTACACTTAGTTCCTTTATTTCCATCCTCCTCAGTTTCTCGGTTATTTTTTCTATATTTTTTTCCCTTATTCTGTACTCGAGACAGAATCCTTTGGTTTTTGCTTCTCTTGGCTTGTAATAAAAAAACATCTTTTGTTTTGTTATCTCGCTTTCCAATTTCTTTTTAGTACTCTTTATTTCCTCTTTTCTTCCTAAAACTTCAACAAAAGCTTCGAGGAAATAAGTAAAAGCAAGTGCACCGCTATCAACAACATTTTTCTTTTTCAGTATCTCAGGTCTTTCCTCTGGATTTAAAACAGCATCCACACTTTTTTTATAAGCATTAACAAACAACCTATCTATTCTTTTTTCATCCGCACTTTTAAAGGTTTCATAAGTTTTTCTTATTGTTGTAAGTATAGTCCCTTCTCTTGGCCCAACTTTTTTAAAGGAATCATAAGACTGCCTTGTAGCCTCTTTTAACATCTCTTCCAACATTTTCTTATCAATTTCCCTATCTTTTCCTTTTTCTTTTTTTTCTTCTCTTTTCTTTTTTTCATAACCAAAAAGCAATCCTGAAAAAAAAGCATTTATACATGTACCAGAATAACCGCATGCGTTTCTACTCAACTCTTCGTTTATTTTTGAAAGAAGATTTTCTGATTTTTTTAATTTCATAACAGGCCTAAGAGTGGTTTCCAGGTTGTTTCCTGTATCTGAATCTATAACTGGAAAAACATTCAACTTATTCAAAAGTCCTTTTTGTTTCTTTATCTTTTCATAGAATTTTTTTAAAGCAAGTAAAATAATTTCAGGTTCTATAAATTCATAACCATCTCTTTTTATAGCAACCGCAATAGTATTTGGTCCTGCACTGACGGCAACTCCTCTACTTAGTCTAGACTCAATATAGTTGTTTGTTAGTTTTCTCAACTCTTTTTTTATTTCTCCTACTCCTTCCTCTCTTCCATAACTTAAATGAATATAAAATCTTTCACCATAGCCTATATTCTTCTCTACAAATTCCTTTACAACATCAACCAAATCAGATTTTTTTCTTATGAATCTTTCTTTTTTTACTTTTCCTTCTTTTATAGAAAAAATAGGGATAAATCCAAAAAAATCTAGTATCTTTGTTCCTATTCCTTTCAATCCGCCTACCCTTCCTGTCCTAATCAAAAATTTTAAATTGGGAGCACCAAACAAAAATATATCATCCTTTACTTTTTTCAGGTTCTCGTAAGCTTCTTCTATATTTTTATACTTCAAAGCTTCTTGAACAAAAAAATAAATAGAAGCGAAGGCCTGACCAGAATCAAAAACTCTTGCCTTGATATTTTCCTTTCTCAATCTTTCCGCAACTTCTTCAAATGCTTCGGTTATTTTGCTAAACTTCTTGGGCAAAGAAATAAACAAAATTTCCTCTTTAAAATCTTTAATTAATTTTTTAATTTTTTCGTAGATAAAAGAACTACTTGGCGAGGCAGTAGTTGGAAAATCTTTCTTCTTTTCATTAAGAAATTCGTAAAATTCTTCGAGTTTTGAAGGAAGAGGTTGTTTTGAGTTTATATGAAAAGGAATCACAACAACATTTTCTGGAAGATTTTTATAACTTATAGTTTCATCCACCACTATCATCTAAAAAAATAGTATATCAACCTTTTAAATTTTATCTACTTTAAAATTAAGAAAAATTAAATTAAGAAAAAAATCAATGGATAGGTTTTTTACTTTTTTAAAATTTTTTGGTTTTAATATGCGAACTCTGAAACAATTTTTAACTTTCTTTTGTTAAAATAACACAGCCGTTTTTTGTAACTAAAACTGTATGTTCTGTTTGGCTAACAGCAGCTTTAGTTTTTTCTACAAGTAAAGGATATCTATAAAGAATTTGAGATTTTTCTAAAAGGCTTAAAGGAACTAGGATTGAATTGCCAAAGCAATTGACAAGCCAACGAGATGAAAAAGGCAAGCCTTTGTAGTTCTTTTCAATAAATTCCAAAAGCTTTCTAGCTTTTTTATCTCTGATTGGATAGTTAAAAGTTAGTTGTCTGTAAATACAGCTTGGCTCATCGTTAACGACAAGGCCTTCTCCGTATGTAGCGAAAGGTTCTACAGCAATTATCATTCCTTCTTCAAGCTTGAAATTGCTACCGTCATCATAGTTTGGTATTTTTAAGCTACCATGTAATTTCCACCTTCTTATTTCATGACCCGTAAGGTTTTTTATCGGTAAAAAACCAAATGAACGAATTGTATCTTCTATTGTTTTGCCTATTTCACATAGCTTGATGCCAGGCTTTATGATTTTTATTGCTTCTTTCAATGCTTTTTCAGAGGCCTTTATCAATTCTTCATGCTTTTTTTCTTCTGTCAGATCAACAGAGCATGCTGTATCAGAAATAAAGCCATCTATGTTTATTCCAAGGTCTATTTTTAAAAGTCCTTTTGCAACATTTCTATCTTTGTAACAAGGACTGTAATGAGCTGCTATGCTGTCAACAGAAAGATTTGTTGGAAAGGCAAATCTATGTTTTGCTTTTTCTTCAATCTTCTCTATTAGTTCTAGTAAAGGCATTCCACTTTTCACTATTTTTCTTGCATAACTCAAAAGTCTTGCTGCTTCTTTTCCAGCCTCTTTCCACTTTTTTAACTCTTCCTTTGGTGGAAGCATCAAAAAGGAAGAAAAAAACTTTTTAAATAGTTATTGTTTCTAAGTTAATGCAAAAGAAACTTTTTACAATTTTCATTTCTTTTATGATACTTTTACCTTTCTTATCTTGTAGCTCAGCTCAAGATGAGATAGTGAAAGCTATAACCTGGCTTAGAGAAAGAACAGTAGCTAAAGACTGGCAATTAAACGTTGAACAACATTCTTTTTCTTTGCTTGCCTTAAAAAATAGCTTAACAGTTAGTGAAACAGAAGAAGCCATAACAAGGCTTTTTGCTAAGAGTCAAGAAGAAAAATGTTGGCCAAAAGAGAACTGTAATGCTAAGGAAACTGCTATAGCAAAACTAGCACTGAACTCTTTTGGTAAGAGCACAGAAAAAGCTGATGAGTATTTGCTTAGCAAAATAAAAAGTTATGAAGTAAAATGGCTCATCCAAATCATAACAGAAGAAAGAAAAGAAACAAGTTGTTTGATCAACTATTCAGGCAGTTTTTACCAATTGACAATAAAAGGAAATGAAACCATGGGAAATGAAGGGAATGAAAATGAACTTGGACCTTGTTTTAACGTTGGAAGATATTGGTTAGAACTTAAGGAAGATTGCAACAACAAGAGTTTTACCATTGTTTGTAACAGTAATTTTGCTGTTAGCTTCATGCTCAAAAAAGATGACAAGGAATATGTTACAACAAAATTTGAAAGGGCTGAAGCTGAAAACGAAAACTTTGTCCTTACCATAAAAGCTCCAAAAGCTTATTGCATTGCTGAAAACAATGAGTGTGATTATGAAGCTACACTTTGGACTGTCTATGCTTTTCATAAAGAAGGAAAAAGCATAGAAGAGTTTATTCCATACTTGGTTCTTGAAAGAAATAACAACCAAATGTTTTTACCAGAACCATTTTTGTATGCTTTAACGAATTCTGCTGTTTGGCTTAAAGAAACTGAAAATAAGCAAGCTGTTGATGGACTTTGGGAAACAGAAGCTTATAATGCTTATTATGCTACAGCTCTCGTCGGATTTATAACAAATGCTAATGTTGACGGATGGGAACAAGCAAGAAATACTTTGTTAATTGAACAGAAAAAGGCTGGCTACTGGCGTGCTAAAGAAAATGCTGATATAATAAGAGATACAGCAGCTGTTTTACTTGCTTTACAACAATCGGTATATAGCAATATATGTTACTATGACTGCGTTGATGAAGGAAAATGCTCTGAAATTGGAGGAACATTACATCAAGAACTAGAGTGTGGTGTAGGAAAAGAATGTTGTGAAATCCATTATGAAAATGAATGTGAGTCAAAGGGAGGGAGCTGTACTAGCGGAAGCTGTCCGTCAGGAACACTTAAAGTTAACTATACCTGTGAAAATGATCTGAAATGTTGTATGGCTCTAAACTTAATTTATTGTCAAGAAATTGGAAGTAAATGTGCTAGCAATGAAAAATGTACTGTAAATGGCTTTATAACAAATTTTATTACTGTAGCTGATGGTGATTGCTGTTTAGGCACTTGTGTTTTACCAACAAAGCATTGTGAAGAACTTAATGGTGTTATATGTAAACCAGAAGAAAACAAAAGTTGTGCGCATGGAAGATGGCTGCCTTCAATAGAAGAGTTTTGCTGTGAAGCAAGCAGTTGTGTTAACCAGCTTTTAAATTGTGATGCTATGAACGGCCATCTTTGCGAGGAACAAGAAGTATGCTATAACGGCCATCTTGTTGTTTCTAAAGACAGTAATGGAGAAGCTAGATGTTGTATACAAGGGCAATGCATAAAACAAAGATGTGAAGGAGAAATATGTGAGGAAGATGAACTCTGCGTTGATGGAACACTTGTAAGGACTGCTGATGCTGAAAGATGTTGCTTGAACGGAAGATGTCTAAAAAAATGTTCAAGCTTGAACGGAACCTTATGTCCAACGCATATGGAATGTAAGGGAAATCTTGTAGAAGCCTCTGACACAAAACTTTGTTGTATAGGCAGCTGTGTAGAAAAGAAAGGAAAAACAAAGTTTTTGTTTATCTTTATCATCTTACTTTTACTAGCCCTACTTTTAATCCTAATTTTGATAAAAAAGAAAAAAAAGCCAAAGGTTAAAAAAGCAGAAGAAAAAGCATTTCTTTCTATGCCTTCTCCTTCCGTATCAAGACCTATAAGAAGAACTATTTCGTTATCTAAAGTTAGGGAAAAAGCTGGAGAAAAGGAAAAGAAAGAAAGAAGAAGTGAAAAGAAAAAGGAAGACATACTAAAAGAGCTTGAAAGGATCACTAAAAGTTAATGTCACTAACGTCTTTTATTTTTTCTAGTGCTTTTTCTTCTGTAAAATGAAGCTGAGATGGAATAACAAAACAATAAGGTTTCTTTATCTTTTTTATGCTTGACTTTTTTAAAAATTCATTTAACTTTCCTTTCAAAAATTTTTCTTCTGATGTTCCAACCATAGAAGCAATGATCAATTGCTTATTTAGAAGTTCTTTGTCAAAAGAAAGCTGCTTTAATGCTTTCTCAACTTCCAGATCTTTATCAACTAAAATCAGTGTATGTGCTCCTATACTTAAATTTTCCTTTATCTTGTCGATGAATGATTTTGGCTCATAGTTTCTTGACCATTTTGGCAAGCTTACTACCTTACCAAACTTATACAAATGTAAAC
>NJDW01000011.1 GCA_002254805.1 Candidatus Pacearchaeota archaeon ex4484_31
AAGAAAAGGAGGAAGAAAAGGATAAAAAATGATAGAGAAAAAAATCATAGAGGATAAAAAGAGAGAGTTTGAAATAAAGGAATTTATCAGAGAAAAGCTTGGAAAGGGAAAGGCAAGTGAAATAAAAATTGAGCATACACCTTTAGGAGAAAAAATAATCATTACAACATCAAAGCCTGGCTTGGTTATTGGAAGAGGTGGAGAAATCATCCAGGAAATGAGTGAAACCTTGAAGAAAAAGTTTGGTCTTGAAAATCCTCATATAGAGGTAAATCAAATAGAAAATCCTTTGTTTGATGCTCAAACAGTAGCTGATGAAATTGCTTTAGCATTAGAACGCTATGGTCCTCTTGCTTTTAAACTGATAGCTTACAGAAAGTTAGAGGATATACTTAAGGCTGGAGCTCTTGGAGCAGAAATAAGGCTTAGTGGAAAGCTTCCTAGTGAAAGAGCTAGAAGCTGGAGGTTTGCTTTTGGTTATCTCAAGAAAACTGGAGAAAGCGCAAAGAAGGTTGTAAGAACAGCTAAAAGTGTTGCGTTTACAAAGCCAGGAACGATCGGAGTTAAGGTTTCAATAGTTCCAAAAGATGCTAAGATTCCTGATAAGATAGAAATAAATAAGGAGGCTATTGAAGAAAAACTGAAGGAGCTTATAAAGAAAGAGGAAGAAAAAACAAAAGTAGAGGAAAAAGAAAAAAAAGAAAAAAAGGAATAAAATGGCGATAATCAGGAAAAAAGAGTTAGAAAGATTAACTAAAGAAGAGTTGGAAAAAAAGCTGAAAGAGCTTGAAATGGAAAAGATGAAGCTAAAAGCAAAAAAAGGACAACCAACAGGAAAAACAAAACAAATAAAAGAAATAAAAAAGGTTATAGCTAGAATTCATGCTCAACTAGCTAAAAGATGAGGATATGTCCCAAGTGTGGTTTGCCTTTAGAGGCTTGTATTTGTAAGGAACTGGAAAAGGAAAAGGAAAAGATAACAATAAGTTCAGTAAAGAGAAGCTATGGAAAAATTGTTACAGTGATTGAAGGCATAAAAGCTGATACAAAAGAAATAGCAAAAAAGCTTAAGAAGCAGCTTGCCTGTGGTGGAACAGTAAAAGAAAATGTCATTGAATTACAAGGAGATCATAAAAAGAAAGCAAAAGAAATTTTAGTAAAGCTCGGGTTCAGAGAAGAGAACATCAGCATTGTTTAGAATAAGTAAACAGCAGTAAAATAAAAATTAAAAAAAAGGCAAACCTAACATACTCTGGAAAATGGAAAAGAAAACTAAAGAAGAAAGTAAAGAAAGTAAGGAAAAGAAGGTAGAATGTAAAGATAAGAAATGCCCGTTTCATGGAAAGCTTAAAGTTAGAGGAAAGCTCTTTGAGGGAACAGTAAAAAAAATAGTTCAGAATCGAGCAGTTGTAGAATTTGAAAGACTCATCTACTATAGAAAGTATGAAAGATATGCAAAAGCAAAAACAAGATTACATGCTTACATACCTGAATGTTTAAGAAAAGAAATAAATGTTAACGATAAAGTAGTAGTTGGTGAATGTAGGCCTCTAAGTAAAATCATCCATTTTGTTGTGCTTAAAAAGCTTAAAGAGGAAAAATGAAGGCTGTAAAAGCAAGAATAACTAAAGGATTGCATATTGGATCTTATGTTAATGTAGCTGACAATTCAGGAGCTAAGCTAGTGAAGATTGTAAGCATAAAAGGTGGAAAAAGCAAGAAAGGAAGACAGCTAAGCTGTGGTGTTGCTGACTTAGTTAAGGTTAGTGTAAGAAAGGGAACTCCAGAGATGAAAAAGCAGGTGTTTTGGGCAGTGATAGTGAGGCAGAAAAAAGAGTATAGGCGCTTAACTGGAGAAAGGATAAGCTTTGAAGACAATGCTGTGGTGATTTTAAAAGATAGTGCTGGAAATCCAAAAGGAACAGCAATAAAAGGTCCTATAGCAAGAGAAGCAGCCGAAAGATGGCCTTTTGTTGCAAGGATAGCCAAAATGATAGTTTAAAATGAAGAAAAAGTTTTCAAAGGCTTGGAAAAGTTCAAAACAACCAAGGAAACAAAGAAAATATAGAGCTAATGCTCCTCTGCATATAAAAAGAAAGATGATTGCTTCGCACCTTTCAAAAGAGCTAAGAGAAAAATACAAAAGAAGGAGTTTTCCTGTAAGAAAAAACGATGTTGTAAAAATATTGAGAGGATCTTTTAAAGGAAAACAAGGAAAAGTAAGTAAGGTTGATACAAAGAAAATGAAAGTTTATGTAGAAGGAATCGTAAGAACAAAGAAGGACGGAACAAAGGTGCCTGTTCCTTTAGACCCCTCAAACTTGATGATAGTAAGTTTAAATCTTGAGGATAAAAAAAGAGTAAAAGCTTTAGAAAGAAAATTAAAGGAAAAAGAAAGTAAAGAAAATAAAGAGAAAGGTAAAGCTAGTTAAAATGCACATGAAAAGACTTGCCATGCCAAAAACCTGGCCTTTGCCAAGGAAAGGTAAGAAAAGGTTTGTAAGTAAAGGTAGAGGAAGCTTACCTTTAGAGCTTTCACTGCCTTTAACTGTGTTTTTGAGAGACATACTAAAAGCTGTAGAAACAGGAAAGGAAGCAAAGAAAGTAGTGAAAGAAGGTAACATAATCGTTGATGGAAGAACAGTTAAGGATGAAAAGTACAGGGTTGGTTTGTTCGATAGGATTTACATAAAAAAGATGGATAAAGCGTTTACAATAACAATAGAGAAGAAAAAGCTTAAAGCTGTTGAAATAGGAAAGGAAAGCCTAAGAGAAAAGGAAGTTAAAGTTATAGGTAAAAAAACAGTTAAAGGTGGTAAGATTCAGATAAATCTTTACGATGGAAAAAACCTGTTGATGGAAGAGAAGGAAGCTAAAAACATAAAGGTTCATGATTCTTTACTTCTTGACCTTGAAAAAAACAAGGTTGTGAAGCATTTAAAGCTTGAAAAGAATGCTAAAGTGTTTGTTATAAAGGGAAAGCATCTAGGAGAAAAAGCCAAGGTGAAAGAAGTAAACAAAGAAGTTGTTTTAACAGATGGAAAAGAATTTAAGGTTCCTAAAGAAAACGTTTTTGTGATAAGATGAAAAAAGAAAATGTTATGAGAAATATAGAAATAGACAGTGTTGTTTTACATTGTTCTACAGCAGATAAGGAAAAGCTTAACAAATGTATGAAGCTTTTAGAAGAAATAGCAAAACAAAAACCTGTCATTACTCTTGCAAAGAAGAGAGTAGCTGCTTGGAAAATAAGGCCAGGCATACCTGTAGGTTGTAAGGTAACGCTAAGAGGAAAGAAAGCTGAAGAAATCTTAAGAGTAATTCTAGAAGGTGTGAAAGAGCTGAGTGAAAAGCAATTCAATCCTGGATTCTTAACATTTGGCATAAAGGAATATATTCAAATTCCTTCTGTTCCTTACAAAAGAGAACTAGGAATTCTTGGATTTGACGTTGCTGTAACATTAAAAAGAAAAGGTTTTAGGGTTAAAAAAAGAAAAATAAAGAGAAGTAAAATTGGTTCAAGCCATAGGATAAGCAAGGAAGAAACGATAAAGTTTTTTAAGGATAAATTCAATGTTTCTGTAAGATGACAGCAAGTGATTGGAGAAAGCTTTTGAAGCAGTTAGAAAAAAAGCCAGCTATAAAAGCGAGATTTTTAAAATTTTGTAAGCCAAAAGAAAGAAAATTTGGTGTTGCTGCATACAAGTGCGTTAGATGTGGAAGACTTGGCGGACATATAAAAAAATACGGATTGCATCTCTGTAGACAGTGCTTTAGAGAAATCGCTGAACAACTAGGCTTTAAAAAGTACATGTAAAATGGTTGTGAGAGATTGGCTTGCTGCAATGTTGAATGACCTGACAAACTGTGTTAAAGCTGGAAAAAAACAAACAACCTGTGTTTATGTATCAAACTTAATGCTAAATGTACTTGAGATAATGAAAAAACATGGCTATGTTAAGGACTATAAAGTTGAGGAAAATAAGTTTAGGAAGGTAAAAATAGAAATAGGAAATTTGATAAAAAGCCAGGCTATAAAACCAAGGTTTTTTGTGAACAAGAAAAACATACAGAAATACATAAAGAGATATCTGCCAGCTAGAGATGTTGGAATTTTGATTGTTTCAACAAACAAAGGCCTGTTAACACATCACGAAGCTTTAGAAAAAAATGTTGGTGGTTGTTTGATCGCTTACTGTTATTGATCACTGTTATTGATTTTTGCCAAAGGTTTTTAAATTCTTTCTTTTATTAATTAAAATGAAGAAAAAAATAGAAAAGAAGATTGAAGTTCCAGATAACGTTGAAGTTAACATAGACGGAAGTAAGGTAAAGGTTAAAGGGCCTTTAGGAGAGCTAGAAAGAAGTTTTAAGCTAAAGGAAAACATTTACTTGAAGAAAGAAAACAACAAAGATGTTATCATAGGCTGTGAAAAGGCTACAAAGAAAGAAAAAAAGTTGATCAATACAACGGCAGCACATATAAAAAACATGATCAAAGGTGTTGTTGAAGGCTTTGAATATAAGTTACAGGTTTGTTTTTCTCATTTTCCAATTTCTGTTGAGTTTGATAAAGAAAAAGGTCTGCTTTTGATAAAAAATTTCCTTGGGGAAAACAAAGAAAGGGTTGCAAAAATATTGCCTGATGTTGATGTAGAAATAAAAAATGATATTGTTATTGTTAAAGGTATTGATAAGGAAAAGGTTGGACAATCAGCAGCAAACATCGAAAACGCTACAAGGATAAAGGCAAAGGACAGAAGAGTTTATCAAGACGGTATATGGATAATAGAAAAAGCTGGAAAGAAGGTTTAAAATGAAAAAAAGAAAATTTTTGAGAAGACTAACGAAGGCTTTGTTAAGACTTGGTAGGAAAAAAAAGAAAAAAAGAAAATGGAGAAGGCCAAGAGGAAGACATAGTAAGGTTAGGAAAAAAAGAAAGGGATATGTTAAGCCTGTTTCCATAGGTTATGGAAAACCAAAAGAAAAGAAAGGATTGATCAAAGGACTAAAGCCAGTTGTTGTTCATAACGTTGAAGAGCTTAAAAAAGTTAAGCAGGATGAAATAGCTATCATAGCTAGCGGCATTGGAAAGAAGAAAAAAATAGAAATGGCAAAAATAATTTTAGAGAACAACATCAAAGTATTAAATTTTGATGCTAAAAAATTCCTTGAAGCTGTTGAAAAAGAAACTTCCAAGAAAGAAAAAGCAAAAGAAGGTAAAGAGGAAAATAAAAAGGAAGGTAAAAAAGAAAATAAAAAATGAAAACATATAGATTGCAAAAAAGATTGGCCTCAGAAATTTTAGGTGTTGGAATAAATAGAGTGTGGCTTGATCCAGAAAACCTGGATGAAATTGGAAAGGCAATAACAAAGGCTGATGTTGAAAAATTGATAAAGGATGGTTTGATAAAAAAGTTGCCAAAGAAGGGTGTGAAAAGAAGGGCTGGAAGAAAAAGGCAGAAGAAAAAGAGAAGGGGAAAGGGAAAGGTGAAGAAAAGGGTAAAGAAAAGAAAAAAGCTGTATGTAAGAAGGGTACGTTCATTAAGAAGATACTTAAAGGCATTGAAGGAAGAAGGTAAAATTGATAGTAAAGAATATAGAAAGCTAAGAACAATGATAAAAGCTGGATTGATAAAAACAAAAGCAGATATAAAAGCTAGAATATGGGAAAAAGAATAAGGCTTGCGTTTAAAAGAAGAAGGGAAGGAAAAACAGATTACAGAAAAAGACTTAAGCTACTTATGTCTGGCTTGCCAAGATTGGTTGTAAGAAAAACAAACAAGTATGTTATTGCTCAGGTTGTTGAAAGCAAAGAAGCTAAAGATTTTACTGTTTGTTATGTAAACTCAAAAGAACTTTCAAACTATGGATGGGAAAAGAATTTTAAGAATGTTGCTGCTTCCTATCTTACAGGTTTGCTGATAGGAATTAAGGCTAGGGAAAAAGGTATAAAAAAGGTTGTTCCTGATTTTGGATTACATAGATCGACAAAAGGCTCAAAGCTCTATGCTGTGTTAAAAGGCGCTTTAGAAGCTGGTCTTGAAATAAATTGTAAGGAAGAAATGTTGCCTTCAGATGAAAGGATAATCCAAGTAAGTAAACTTGATAAAAAAGAGTTTGAAGAAATAAAGGAAAAAATAAAAGAAAACATCTTAAAATTAAAGAAATAAAATGGCTGAAAACAAGAACAAGAAGGAAAAGGAAAAAACTGAATGGGTTCCAAAAACAAGCTTGGGAAAAGCGGTAAAGGAAGGAAAAATAAAAAGTATTGATGAAATCTTTGAAAAGCATCTAAAAATCTTAGAACCAGAGATAGTAGATGCATTGATTCCAGATCTTTCTGTTGAAATCCTTAACATAGGGCAGGCAAAAGGAAAGTTCGGTGGCGGCAAACGAAGACCTTGGAGGCAAACACAGAAAAAAACAGCTGAAGGAAATGTTCCAAAATTTACATGTATGGCAGTTGTAGGCAACAGAAACGGTTATGTTGGAATTGGTTATGGAAAAGCTAAAGAAACTGTTCCAGCAAAGCAAAAAGCGATAAGGAATGCAAAGTTAAACTTAATAAGAGTTCCAAGAGGATGTGGAAGTTTTGAATGTGGTTGTAAGGAAAACCATTCTATTCCCTTCTCTGTTGAAGGGAAATGTGGAAGTGTAAGAATAAAGCTTATGCCTGCTCCAAGAGGAACAGGTTTGGTTAGTGATGATGAATGTAAAAAAATCTTAAGGCTTGCTGGAATAAAAGATATTTATGTTAAAAGCTTTGGGCAAACAAGAACAAAGATCAATCATGTAAAGGCTTTGGAAGATGCATTAAAGAAACTTGCTTTATATGCAAAATGAAAAAGTTGATAGTTGTAAGAATAAAAGGACTTGTAGGTGTTCCGAACAAAATAAAAAGAACCTTGGAACTTTTAAGGCTAAAGAAAAAATTTTCTTGTGTGATAGTTGATGATACAAAAGAAAAACTAGGAATGTTGAAAAAAGTTAAAAGCTATGTTGCTTTTGGTTATGTTAAGCCAGAAATAGTGGAAAAGCTTTTACTGAAAAGGGCAAAAAAAGGAAAGAAGAAAGTAACGCTTGATGAAAAGAAAGTGAAGGAATTCGTTAGTAAGTTTATGGAAAATAAAGCAAGGCTTTCAGAACTTAAGATAAGGGGAAGAAGAACCTGTGGCTATGGAGCAAGAAAAAAGCATAGAGGTAAAGGAAGCAAAGGCGGAAAAGGACTTGCTGGAACAGGAAAAAAAGCAGGACATAAAAGAACCTATTTGCTTAGGTATGGAATAAAGGCTTTAGGAAAAAGGGGTTTCAAAAGTGAAAAGCAAAAAAAGGAAAAAAAGAAGGTGATTAACTTAAGAGAAATAAATGAAAACGTAGAGAAATGGCTTGCTTCTGGAAAGGCAAAAGAAACAGAAGAAGGAATAGAAATAGAGCTGAAAGGATTTAAGGTACTTTCTCAAGGTTCTCTTGATAGGCCTTTGATCATAAAAGCAAGTAAGTTTTCAAGTAAGGCTAGAGAAAAAATAGAAAGAGTTGGTGGAAAGGCTTTGTTAGCTCAAAAATGAAATTTCTTTCATACCTGCCAACAGTAAAAAGGCCTGTAGAAAGAAGACTTAGCTTTAACGTAAAGCTAAAGTGGACATTAATCATTTTGATTGCTTTCTTTATTCTGTCAAACATTCCTCTGTATGGATTAACAGAAAATGCCTTACAAAGATTCGAGTATTTGTCTTTGGTTCTTGGAGCCAGATTTGGAAGCTTAATGTCTTTAGGTATAGGTCCTATTGTGACTGCAAGTATAATTTTGCAATTGCTTGTAGGTTCAAAATTGCTTAACATCGATCTTACAAAGAAAGAAGGAAGAAAGCTATTTGAAGGATTACAAAAATTGCTTGCAATACTTTTCTGTTTTTTTGAAGCCACGATTTTTGTTTTGATGAAAGGTTTACAAGCTCAGGCTGGTTTAGAATGGCTTGTTATCTTACAGCTTTTCTTAGGTGGCTTACTTGTCATTTACATGGATGAAGTTGTTAGTAAATGGGGCTTTGGCTCTGGTGTTAGTCTTTTTATTCTTGCTGGTGTTGCTGAAAGCTTATTCGTAAGAACCTTTGGTTTTGTTGGACCTTCCTTTCAGGCTGGTAATGAAACACTTCGGTTTAGTTTTCAACCGAGTGGAGCTGTTCCTGTACTTGTTCGTTCTATAATAGAGCAGGACATTGCTGGTGCAAAAGTAGTTATAGGCAGTTTGATTGCAACAATAGTTGTGTTTCTTATCGTTGTTTATACTCAAGGAATAAAGGTTGAAATTCCGCTTTCTTTTGCCAGGCTTAGAGGTCTTAGCTTGAGATGGCCCTTGGAGTTTTTCTACACAAACGTGATACCTGTAATATTGATTTCGGCTTTGTTAGCAAACATCCAGCTTGGAGCGAGCTTGCTTGAAAAAACAGGCAAGATAGATGCTGAATCTTTAGCTCCATGGCTTAGCGGACCTGGCGGCAAAGATGGTTTGCTAGGAATGATACTGAAAGCTAATTCTTTTGCTATAGGAATAAGACCTTATCTTCAAGCCCTATTTTATTTACTTGTTATGGTTGCTGGTTCAGCCTTGTTTGCATATCTTTGGATGAGAACCTCTGGAATGGATCCTAAGAGTCAGGCTGAACAGATAATGGCAAGTGAACTGCATATCCCAGGCTTTAGAAAAGACCAAAGGGTTATAGAAACAATACTAAACAGATACATTCCTGTACTAACCATTCTTGGTGGTGCTGCTGTCGGTTTCCTTGCAGCATTCGCTGATCTTGGAGGAGCTTTGGTTAGAGGTACCGGCTTACTTCTTGCTGTTATGATAGTCTATAGGCTTTACCAAGAAATAAGTAGAGAACACGCCTTAGATATGCATCCTGCTCTAAGAAAATTTATAGGATAAGTTTATAAAACTTCAATGTTAATTTAAGGTTAAAATGAATGTTTTGGTAAGCTTTGTCCAATGGAATCCTCTAGTTAGCATAATTGTATTTTCATTTTTGATTACATTAGCTCTTACTTTAGTGTATAGAAAATTGACAGACAAAAAAGAACTTGATGAACTAAAAAATAAACAAAAAGAGCTAAGAGAAAGGCTTTTAAAATGTAGTGAAAAAGAAAAAGAAGAGATACAAAAAGAAATGTTGGAATGTTCAGCAAAAAGCTTAAGGCTTACGTTAAAGCCTATGTTAATCACTTATATACCTGTCCTATTTGTTTTTTATGGATTAAAGAAACTTTACATGGATATGGCAAAGGTAGGTAACATAATAAGTTGGAAGGTTACGCTTCCTATCATTGGTGATGGTGCTGGTTGGTTACTAAGTTATATAATATTCAGTCTGATCTTCAGCATCATATTGCAAAAAATCTTAAAATAAAAATCTAAAATGAAAAAGGAAATGGAAAAAAAGCTTGTTGAACTTTCTGTTCTAGATTCAAGAATGAAAGAACTTGAACAAGCATTAACTTTGGTTG
>NJDW01000012.1 GCA_002254805.1 Candidatus Pacearchaeota archaeon ex4484_31
TCTATTTCAACGGCATTTAAGCCTAAAGCCTTTAACTTAAACAAGGCTTTTTTTGCTTCCATTCCAAAACCAGCAGGACCAAACCTCACATCCATTTTCATTTTCCTTTTTTCTCAATTAAACAAGACAAACTAAAAAACATATTTAACCACTTCAGGATAGATAAGCTTAAAAATATTCTTGTTCTTTTTTTATGATGGAGAAAGCGAATGGAAAGAAAAAAATAAGGACAAAACTTTTTGATATCTTTGCTGATTATCCAAAAGAAGGAAATAAAAGACCCTTACTTGAACTTATTGAAGAATTTTATTCTCTTTATGATAAAATTGGAAAAAAAGCCGTTAATTCTCTTCTTTCCATAATACAACAGATTTATTCTTTTGACAAGCATTATGCTCTAGAAATAGCTCTTGAAGTAAAACCTCTAACAGATAAACTGATAGAAAGTAATCTAAGTAAAGAAGACATAACCGATATTTATGAAAAAATTGAAAAAATTCCTTTACCACGACTAAAGGGAACGATGTTAAAAAGGCTTGTTTCTTTACCATATGTGATTGAGTTGAAAGAAGATGCATGGCGAAATTGGATGGATTCTTTATATGAAAAAATTCAGGAAATAGTGAAAGAAATTGAAGAAGAGACAATAAAAATAGTTCAGGAAGAGTATAAGTGCGCTTGGAAAGACATACACTAACTTTCCTTAACTCTTTTTTGCATTTCAAACATTTCGGTGATTTCTTTTACTGTTGTTGCATCTTCTGGCTTTTTATCTCTGATCCATCCTTGGATGCGAGGAAAACGCAAAGCAAAACCAGGCTTGTTTCCTTTTCTTCCAGCAGTATGTACTGGACTATGCGTTATTTCATCTGCCATAACAGTAAAAACATACTTTGGTTCGGTCCATACATCAGGTTTTATCAAACTGTCTACTCTTGCTGGTTTTTTACTTACCTTTGTTTTATCAAGCAATTCCCTTAGCTTTATCCAGTTTTCCTCGCTTAAACCACTTCCTACCTTTGCTATTGTTTTGAATGTATCTTCTTCATCATCATATACACAAGCAAGTAATGCACCTATTCCTAACCTTGCCCTTAGACCTTTACCTTTAAAATAACCAACAATAACCACATCTACTGTATCTTGAAGTTCACCTTTATAGCTTCTCTTCAGTTTTATCCAGTTAAAGTTTCTTGCCCCCGCCTGATAAGGAGCATCTAAACGTTTAGCAACTATGCCTTCTGTTCCTCTTTCTATGTTAAGTTCAAAAAATTTTTCAAGCTCTTCAGGATCATCTGTTACGATTTTTTCTGCTAGCCTAATCGTTTTTCCTTTCTTTATTGTTTTTTCTAACTCTTCTCTTCTCTTTACATAAGCTTCTTTTGTGAAGTCTTTACCGTCTTTATAAAGCAAATCAAAAGCGAATAAAACAAGAGGAAATTCTTTTGATCTTTCAGCTACTTCATACTTTCTTTTTCTTGTTATTGTAACCTGAAAAGGATAGAACTCGTTTGTTTCATCATTAAAAGCAACGGCCTCTCCTTCTATTATTGCTTTATTTGCTTTTATCTGTTCTTTAGCCGCTTTAACGATCTCTGGAAACATATGCGTCATTCTTTCCTGGTTTCTACTGAATATTTCTACCTTGCCGTCATCTTTATGAATAGCTAGTCTTAAACCATCATACTTTGTTTCAGCAGCGCATTTTCCTATCTTTTTTATTATCTCTTTTGCACTTGCTAGTCTTTCAGCTAATGCCATCCTTATCGGCAAGCCAACCTGTACTTTAAATTGTTTCAAAGCCTTCGGACCTTTTTCAAAAAGAACTTTCGCTACCAATCCTAGGTCTGAACATAAATTGTAAGCTCTTTCAATTTCACTTCTTAGGCTTCTGTCTCCTACGATTGCTTGACTTAACGAATCCATTATTGTTGGATCTCCTATGCCAAGCCTTAACCTTCCAAGAACAAACCTAACAATGTACTTTGCTTCCTTTGCTGAAACTCTTGTTAGTAATCCTGCTAAAAGATCTATCTTTTTGTCTACAGAGCCTTCGCCTGTTGTTTTAGCAATCTTAAGCAATATTTCATAAACTTCCTTTATTGACGGAGGGCTTAACTTGATCAGAGTTACTTGTTTTTTCTTTAACAGCTGTTCTGAAGCCAGACCAAGATCACCTAGCTTTTTGTAGCTTTCCTCCACTTCCTTTATCGATTTACCTGTAGCTTTTGAAATCGCTTTTTCAACCATCTTTTCTGCCATCCCTATTTCAATCCCTTTGAAAGGAGGCATTATTTGTTCTTCACAGAAGTAAATAACCTTGTCTATCTCGTCCTTTTCAACTTTTTTGAAGAAATCACTCAAGATGTTAAACATCTCTAGTCTCTTTGTTGTTGCTTCAAGCTTTTCAAAACATTCAGCAAGCTGTAAAAAAAGCATATAAAAACAAAGCTTTTTGGTTTTTATTCTTTTCCTTTTTTAACAAAATATTTTTATAGTTTAGTTTTTTGCTTTACTATGGAGTTTGATGAAGTAATAAAAAAAAGGAGAAGTATAAGAGCTTATAAAAAGAAGAAGGTTCCTTTTTCTAAGATAGTGAAGATATGTGAAGCAGCAAGATATGCGCCTATGGCAGGCAACATCTATACAATAAGGCTAATAGTTGTTGAAGATAAAGAAAAGAAAGCTAAGCTAGCTGAAGCATCTTTTCATCAGGACTTTATAGCAGAAGCATCTCATGTTATTGTTGTTTGTTCTGACTTAAGTTTGTTAAAAAGGAGTTATGGTGAAAGAGCATTTATCTATGGAAGACAACAAGCAGGAGCAGCTATACAGAATATGTTGCTTAAAATAACAGAGTTAGGATTAGCTAGCTGCTGGATCGGAGCTTTTGATGAAAATGCTGTAAAAAGAATCTTAAGAATTCCAGAGCCAATTCAGGTAGAAGCTTTGCTGCCTATAGGCTTCGGAAGAGAAAAACCTAGAGAAATAGTTAAGCCAGAATTAAAAACAATTTTAAACTTTGAGTTTTATGGTTTGAAGGTAAGTAAAAAAGAACCAGAACCAGGAGTATAAAATGAATGTTGATGAATTTTTACAACAGATCAGAAGTTTAAGTGATGAAAAAAAGCTTGAGTACATAGAAAGATTACTTCAAAGTTCTGTAACGAAGGAACTGAAAATTGCAGCATTGAAGATAAAAGCTAGTATCTATGAAAAAAGGAAATTTTACAATT
The DNA here is from genome assembly GCA_002254805.1 of Candidatus Pacearchaeota archaeon ex4484_31. Taxonomy (GTDB): domain Archaea; phylum Nanobdellota; class Nanobdellia; order Pacearchaeales; family UBA284; genus EX4484-31. Next base: position 3,237 of record NJDW01000012.1, read on the forward strand.
CCGCTGCAAAAGAGTACTGCTATATTGCTGAACTTTCAGATACGTTCAGGGAAAAAGAAGAATTTTACTTTAAAGCAGGTTTGCTTTTTTTGTTAAAAGACAGTTATGAAGAAGCAGAGGAAAGCTTTAGAAAGGTTCTTGCTTTAACACCTTTAAGTAAAAGAGAAGAAACAAAAGAAAAGATTGTTTCACTTTACTTTAACCATGCCATGTCTCTTGAAAAGAAAAAGAAGTATGTAAGAGCAATAAAGGCTTATGAAACAATCCTAAATCTTGATCCTGAAAAAACAAAAACAGTTTATGAAAAACTTTCTTTTCTTTACGAAGCAATAGGCAGACCAGACCAAGCAACAAAGCTAAAACAAAAATTGAAAAACCAAGCTTAACATTTAACATTTTTAATTTACTTTTTCTTTATCTGTCCTATGACCATGGTAAAAATAGAAGCAATGTATGTTCCATGGAAAGAAGAACTTACGAAATTTATAGAAGATTTAGTTAGAAGACTATATGACCACTTACCTTCGAAGTTTTCAAGAAAAATGGATAAGAAAATTGAAGGAATTGTTTTAGGCGAGCTTTGTAAATCAGAGTACAATTACCATAAAAGGAAAGTTTATCTTTCAAGAAAGCTCTTGTATGAGCGTGATCCTAAAAAAATAGCAGAAGTATTATTCCACGAAATTGGACATCCTTTGTTAAACGATGAATTTGGCATTGATGATCAGATTTCTGCAGATTTCCTAGCGATTTATTCTGTAGGAAGCTTTGATGTTATAGAATATAGAAAGGAAATATCCATAAAGTATTATAAGTTAGCTGAAGAAGCAATCCTTAATTTACTTGGAGATAATAAAAAATTTTTAGAAGAAAACAAGAAACTAATCCAAGATACAAAGAAAATATGGTATCCAAAACTTAAGGAAGAAATAGTTTCTGTCTTTGGAATAGATCCAGATAAATTGATAATACGAAAAGATCTTAAGAGGGTATTAGAAAAGGTCTATCCAAAATATAAAGAATTTATTCTTAAGCATAAAAAGGAAGACAATCCTGTGCGGAAACTTTGGATGATAGAGGATTGGAAAGAAATAGAAAAGATATTTACAACACCTATAAAAGAGTTATCTGGTCATAGACATGCAATACCGCATGAATTAGCAAGAGAAATAGAAAAAAGGACAGGCATTTTTATAGGTTATGGTGGTTTGGCAACACCCTTAAACAACATCCAATATAGCTTAGTAGAGATAATAGAAAAAGGAATGAAATTTGAAGTTAAGCATCCTTTTTGTTCTTTTTTCTCATCTTAAGCAAAACTTTAAAAAGCATCATATGTTAGGATAGGCAAGAAAATTTTTGGAGGAAGAATGAAAATTTCTGAGCTGGAAATTGGTAAAAGAGCAGACATAGAAGGAACAATAACTGAAATAGGAAATGTCAAGAGTTTTACAAAGCTTGGAAGATTGATAAGGGTTGCCACAGCAAAGATAAAGGATGATAGTGGAGAAGTTAACCTAACATTATGGAACAAAGATATAGACAAGGTTAAGGTAGGAGATAAGGTAAACCTTACAAATGGGTTTGTTAAAGAATTTGAAGGGAAGATGTGTTTGACTGCTGGAAAATTTGGTAAGATCGAGGTAGTAAAATAAAAAAGCTAGTCTAAAATTTTTTTGTTTTTTTCTTTTTATTCTTCAAATAAAGGAACAGCTTTTTTCTTATTTTGATCAAAGATTTTTCTTTTTTTAACGCTTTCCTCTGTTTCCTTCTCTTTTATCAGCAAGAAACGCTTTTGTAGAGGTATGATAAAAAGATGCTCTATTTTTCCTTCATCACTTTTAAGAAAAATACTTTCCTTTCCTTTTTTTACAAGCTTTCCAGTGCTAGCATCAACATAAGTGTATTTTACATATTTTCCACGCTCAACCAAAACCCTAGCTTCTTTCTTGCCCTTACTTTCAGCTATCACCTCCTTTGGATATTCCATCAAAAATAAAAGCATGGAGATTTAAATTTTTAATCTTTTTCAAGCTTAGAATGACCAAACTGGATAAGTAAGTCTACATGCTTTTCTATCGGAGGAATATCACAAGCTCCATAGCATGAGCCAAGCCATACAAAACATTTTGCTTTTGTTTTCTCTTCTATGAGATCAGCTATTTCAAGAGCAAAAGGCTTAAGACCTTCGGGAAGCTGTAAACAAACGAACTTAGCCTTTTCCTTCCTTATTTTCCTTATGATTTTCTCTATTTCAAAATCATAATTTTGATGCATATTTTTTTATTGCATAAATGTTTATAAAACTACCCCCAAACTTTTTTTATGAAAGAATTAATGAAAGAATTAAAGTACGAGGACTTGCTTTGCAATAAATGTTCTTATGGTAAAAGATTTAATCCTTCAGGTAAAATAAATTTTGATGTTCCTCCTTGCAAAGATAGAGACTGTTTCTTACGTCAGTTTATAATTACATTAAGTAAATCAGAGAATTTTGAACTTGAAGAAGTAAAACCAACATTAGATGAAATTGTAGATCATTACATTTTTATTAATACATTGGTAGATATTTCACCAAGGTTGCATGGAAATGATTCAATTTTAAACCTGTTTGATTTGGCTATCAACCGCGGTAGAAATCTTGAAGATTCTCGTTATTTTCTTCACTTTCTTCTTTATGTTTATCTTCCAAGAGAGGTGTATAAAGATGAAGAACTTAAAAATAGAATAAATGAGCTGTTTTGTAAAATTAAGACGGAAGAGATCGATGATGTTTCTAAACTTTATCTTGCGATGAGAATAGGTAATTATCTAGAAGAAGGAAATTTAATCAAGCTCTTAAAAAGTATAAACTGTGGATACCTACGAAGAGCTGCAGAGTCATACACATGGAAAAATTTGGAAGGAAAAAGGTTAAGTTTAAAAGTTGTAGAAACCTTTTAAAAAATGCTTAGGAAACTTTTTAAGAGAAGGAAGGAAAAAGAGGTTTTCATAGATTTAGGTAAACTAAAAAGTCTTGAAGAGGAAAGGAAAAAGATTGAAGAAGCCAAGCAAGAAGAAACCTCTCAATCGTTTTTAAGTACATTGGCTCTTTCAGCCTCAAACAACGAAGTTGTTAGTAATGTTGATCCAGAAACAGTAGAAAGGATAAGGAGAAGGATAGATAGAATAAGCGAAAGACTTGATTTACTTGAACATAAAATCGAAAGGCTTGAAAGAAGACTTGACTTAAAGTACTGAGGAAATGGACAACAAAAAAAAGTTATTCCTGTTCATTTCAATCTTCGTTCTTTTATTTTTTCTTGACAGGATTTCCAAGCTTCATAAGGTTTACACAAACAATTATTCGATAAATAAAGGCACAGCATTCGGATTTTTCAGCAATTTTGAATATACTCCGTTAGTTTTGATTCTCATAGCCTTTGTTGTATCTTTTTTTTGCCTGTTTTTTTACTTTAGAAAAAAAGGCTTTTCATACTTGCACATAGCCTTACTGTTACTTTTTTCTGGTTCAGTTTCAAACTTAGTTGATAGAATAATTTACAGATACGTGATAGATTTTATAACCTTAAACTTTCTTCCTATTCCAGCTT
>NJDW01000013.1 GCA_002254805.1 Candidatus Pacearchaeota archaeon ex4484_31
CTATCCAATAAAACCTTTCACCCCTTCTTGTTAATATTTTTCTTGGAACCCTAGAAATGCCATACCCATACAAGGTTTTGTACTTTCTTCTTCTATGCTTTACCTTACCGCTTGCAGAAACTTCTTTTCCTGCAAGAACATAAGCTCCGTAAGGCTGTTTTTTCCTTTCTCTTTGAACATACCAAACAAGCTCTATCAGATCCTTTCTTATCTCACTCTCAAAAATTTTTGGCAACTCTATTTCTTTTTTTTCTCCATCAATGCTAATAACTTCAGCTTTCATTTTAAAAACCTAACAATTTCAAAGTTTTGTTTTTCAGCTTTTTTTGTTGCTCTTAAAGGAATCGTAAGCAAGAGCTCTCTTTTTGGTGGTCCTTGCAAGGAACCTTTTATAGCTAAATATTTTGTTCTTATTTTTCCATAATGAGGAAACTCAAAGTTAATTTCAGTGCCATTACCAGATCTTAAAACTTTCAAGTTGTAGTTTATTCGAGTAAAGAATCCTAGCTGACCAGCCATAGGAACCCTGAAAGTTACTCTTGAAGGAGTCCAAGGTCCTAGTGTGCCGGGTCTTCGCCTTCCTTTTTCACTCTTATGCTGTTTCAACTTTATACCAAATCTTTTTACAGGACCAGCATAACCCTTACCTTTAGTAACACCCCTTGCATCAACAAGAGAAGGGTTAAATTCAGAAATGTCTATTTCTTTGTTGAAATGTTCTTTAACAAACTCAAACTTTTCTTTTATGTTCCCAGCAAGACCTATTTCAGCGATTGGCGGAGTTTTTCTTTTTTTCGTAAGTCTAACTAAAGAATAAACAATGATCCTTATGTCATCAAATTCATCAAGCCTTTGTTCGAGCTTACAAAATTCATCAAAGCTAATTTCCTTTTTTGGTAACTTTACCTTTCTTTTAACCAACTTCTTGTCTTTTTCAGGAACTGGCAACAAAACATCTAGAGCTGTTTTTCCGTTCTTGTAAAATCTAACAGAAAGGATCCTCATAGGAGGACACTCAACAAAGGTTGTTGGCAAAACAATTTCTTGCCCTTTTGTCAAGCTCTTTTCAGTTAGATCTCTAGCCAATACTCTTGCCATTCCAGCCTTGTAACAGATAAAACCAAGAATTCCTTTTGTTTTGTTCCTTTCCTCTAAAGCTTTCCAGTTCACTCTAGGTAAAAGCTTCTTTGCCCTCTTCCTGGGCCAAAATTGCAAGCTTCCTGCTCTTGGTTTCGATCTCTTTGCCATCTTTTCTCTTTACTTTTTTTAGCATTTTAATGATTAAAGTTAGATAATAACTTTATAAACGTTTATAAACGTTATGCACTACACAACGAATTCTTTTTCACTTGTGATTTCTTTACCATCTACAGTGGCTTTTCTTATGATTTTGCCTTTTCTTTTTGCAAGCTTTCTAAGCTTTTCAAAATCCTTTTCATTCTTTAATTCTTCAGGTATTACTATCTCTTCAATAACGTATGTATGTTCAATTTTTGCTTTTTTAAAGTGCAGAGGCAAATCCCAGAGAAATTCTTTATGAAAAATCTTAAAGTACTTTTTTTCTAGTTGCAAGGAACAAAACTTTTCATCTACCTTTATTTCAGAACTCTTGGCTGTAGGCTTTGGCAACCTTTTCTTTATTTTCAAGTCTATTCCTTTACTTTTACAATCAACCAGCATGAAGTAACATTCATCAACAATTTTTTTGATCTTATCAGAATCCATTTCTTCTTCTATTGAAGTAGAATAAAGCATCTGTTTCTTTACAGGATTTGTATTTATTCCGAGGGAATCAAAAAATTCCTTCTTGTTTTCCTTAGTTAGAACGATTCCTTTAATTTTTAGTTTATCAGTAAGCATAGAAATGAAATAAACGAGATCGTTAGCGAACTCAAAACTTGTAAAAACCTTTACATCTTTGTTTAACCTTACGTTTATGATAGCTCTTTTCTCAAACCTTCCTTTTCCAAACCTTACAAAATGTCTATGAACCTTTTCATCTACACTATCTTGAAAAATTTTCTTTATGAACATTGTAAAAAGGAAGTTGGAAAGGATGGGCCTGCCTGGACTCGAACCAGGGATCTCCACCTTGTAAGGGTGGCGTCTTAACCTCTAGACCACAGGCCATAATCATTAAGCACTAAACTTTAAAAAGTTTTATTTCCACCCAGTTAAATGAAAGGTGAAAAAGAAAGCGAGAACTATGAAAAAATAAGGGAACTGCCAGAGGAAGTAAAAAAGGAAATAGAAGAGCTTCAGAAGAATTTGAAGACATTTAAAAAAGAGCTTTTGAAAAAGTTTCCGTTTATTCTAGCAATAGGAATTATGCCACCACAGGCATCGAAGCTGATAGAGGAGGAAGAAGAGGTTGAAAAAGAAAAGGATGAAAAGCTCATCCATGTAATCATTCTTGTTGGTAAAGAAGAAGCAAAAAACATAAAGGAGATGGTAAAGCTTAAGACAGAAGCAATTGCTTTAGTAAAGGATTTAAAGCCAAAGGTATGGATACATCTCAAGTCAGTAGATGACCTTTGGGAAATTTGTTTTGATGGAAAATATGCATTGATGGAAGCAATTTCTATGTCATTTCCATTGCACGATAAAGGAATTTTAGGAGCATTGAGAGTAGCTTCAATACATAAAATGCTTGTACTAAAAAAGTTTGAAAGATATGTTGTTAGTTATGTTCTTGCTGGTTCCTTAGTTAGGGGAGAAGCAGAAAAAACAAGTGATGTGGATGTTTATGTTGTGATAGATGATACAGATGTGAAAAGAATGCCAAGATTTGAACTGAAGGAAAAGCTAAGAGCAATAATTTATTCCTATGCATTTGAAGCAGGAAATCTAGCTAACGTAAAAAATAAGTTGAATCCACAAGTTTACATTTTAACAGAATTTTGGGAAGCAGTAAAAGACGCCCATCCTGTTATTTTCACATTCATCAGAGATGGTGTTCCTTTGTACGATAGAGGAGCTTTTATGCCATGGAAATTATTGCTGAAGATGGGAAAGATAAAACCAAGCCCTGAAGCAATAGATATGTTCATGAGTTTAGGTGAAAGAGTTAGTGAAAATGTTAGAAGGAAACTCAATGAAATTGCAACAGAAGACATCTATTGGGGTGTCATAACACCAAGCCAAGCTTTGTTGATGCTTTATGGAATTCCGCCGACCACGCCAAAGGAAACAGTTTCTTTGGTTAAAGAAATCTTTGTAAAGAAAGAAAAACTTTTAGAGCCGAAATATGCAGAAATTCTTGAACATATAGTTGACCTTTACAAGAAATATGAACATGAGAAGGTGAAGGCAATAAGCGGAAAAGAAATCGATAAATTACTTGAAAAAAGTTCAGAGTATTTGAAAAGACTTAAGGAATTGATGAAGCAGATAGAAAAGAAGGCTGCTGAAAGGGAAATAACAAAAGCCTATGAGACTGTTTTTAAGTTACTTGCAGACATGTTTGGAAAAGCAAGTGAACAGGTTATGATAAAAAAATTTGAAGAGTTTGTAAAGAAAGAAGGAATTGCATCAAGAAATTTAGAATTTTTGAAGAAGATAGTTGAAGCAAAGAAAAAACTGAAAAAAGGAAAGGTAACAAAGCACGACATTGTTGAAGCACATAGAGCAGCATACGAATTAACAAATACCTTGTTGGATTACAAAAGAAGGAAAGAATTGATTGAGTTAGAAAAGAAAAAAATTAGGATCATTTATGAAAAGAATGGTAAGAAGCAAATAGCAGAACTCATAGTTTTTGAAGATGAAATTTTTCTCGTTCCAGACATAAGAACCGAGGAGGTTAAAAAATTCAAGAATGGAAAATTCTTTAAAAGTAGTGTAGAAGAACTTAGAGAAAAAATTAAAAAAAGCAAGAAAGGCGAGAAAAGGCTTTCTTCAGAGTTACTTACAGCATTAAAAGAAGAGCTTGGCTGCTTTGATTTGCTTGTTTAAAAATGAAGGCAAAGATCGTTTCGTTTAGAAGAGGAAAACACACATACAAGCCAAGACACTTCATTCTTGAAATTGAAAATGTAACAACGAAAGAAGAAGCAAAAAAGTTCATAAATAAACAAGTTGAGTGGAAAAACCCTTTGGGAAAAGGAAAGGTAATAAAAGGAAAGATAACAGCTTTGCATGGAAACAAGGGCTTGGTTAGAGCCATATTTGAGAAAGGGCTTCCTGGTCAAGCGATCAACACAGAAGCAGAAATCAAAGAAAGCTAATGCTTTAATTTCTTCAATCTTTCTTTTAACCTACAAAAAGAACAGATCTCGCTTGTTGTAGCGTAACCGCATACTTTACAAAGCCTGATTTTTTCTTTTTCAAGCGCAAGTCTTTTCTTAACCTTTAAAAAGCTTTTTATAACATTAAGTTTGAAACCAGGCCTTACCTTTTCTACTTCTTCTATAGCTTTTTTCATCTTTAGCTGTGTAGCTTTTTCAGAATATGGACATCTTCCTTCAAAGAAGTTTATTTTTCTTAGCTTTGCATACATCAAATTTTCTTTTTCTTGTAAAAAATACAGAGGCTTAACTTTTCCAACAAGTCTTAGTTCTTTCCTTGTTTCTAAAGCAATGTCTGTTCTTAATGCTTGTTGAACATTTTGGTTTGAAAGGTTGTTAAAGAGAAAAGCGACTTCATCATCTAAATTATGACCAGTAACAATAAAATCATAACTATTTTCATAAGCAAACTTATTTATTATGTATCTTTTTGCTAAACCGCAGATGCTACATAAAGGCTGTTTTATTTTTTTTCTCTTTTTTATTTTTGCAAGTTCATCTATTGTAAAGCCAAATTCTTCAAGTTTGATTACATTAAGATTCATTTTGTTTTCTTTAGCAAACTCTGCAACACAGCTTCTTGCTTTTTCACTATATCCTTTTATTCCAACATCAACAAAAAGAAGCTCTAAAGATTTCAAAATGCTTTCAAATTTTTTAGCAAGAAAAGCTACTGTCATGCTATCTTTTCCTCCAGAAACAGCTACAACAACTTTTTTGTTCTGTAAGTATCTTCTAAAAATTTTTTCTACCTTTCTTTCATAATAACTGATAAAGTGCTTTTTACAAAACTTGTTTCCGTTAACTTCTATTATTATCTTGTTTTTACAACATCTCATAACCTAGTTGGGGAAGAAAATTAAAAAATTTAATGTTTAACTATAGATATGGTAAGGACAAAGAAAGAACTTGCAATAAGGCTTTCTAAGGTATTAAAGCTAGGAAAGCCTCTGAAAAAGTTTGAACAATATGAAACACCAAGCGAGATAGCGGCTGAAATGGCCTGGATTGCTTACCAAGAAGGAAACGTAAAGGATAAAGAAGTTTGTGACCTTGGTTGTGGAACAGGAATCCTTTCTATAGCATGTGGTTTACTTAAAGCAAGAAAGGTTTTTGGCTTTGACATAGATGAAGAAGCCTTGAAATTGGCTAGAAAAAATGCAGAAATTTTTAGGCTAAAGAACTGTAAGTTTATCAAAAAAAGCTTTGAAGATGTTAACAGAAGGTTTGATTGTACAATCATGAATCCGCCCTTTGGAAGATATCCAAAACATAAAGATAGAGAGTTCCTTCAAAAGGCATTTCAAATTTCAGACATAGTTTATTCTTTGCATCCATCTCACTCAAGAAAGGCTATAGAAAAATTTGCTTTAAGAAACAAATTTGAAACAAAACTGTTAAAGGAATTCAATTTTCCGATCAAAAAAACATTCATTTGGCATAAAAAAAGAATTCTCTATTTCAAAGCGAGCTTACTTAAGTTTCAAAAGTTTCAGAAGCTTGATGAAAGCTAGAGCATCTTCATACATGTAAATGTTGTTGAAAAGAACATACATGTTCTTTTTTTCTTCCTTTTCTTTAACTTTTGAAGCAAGCAACTTCAGTTCAGAATCAGAAAACTTATAGTTGTACATTCCACTACCAAGTCCATGTAGTCTATAGTAAATAACATCTTTAAAATAGAAAATCTCTTGTCTGAACGGATCAACGCATTGGTTTACCTTAATTTCTCTGAAGAGTTTTTTAACAATTTCTTTACTCCAGTCTTTTTTCCATCTCACTTCCCAAACAATCTTAAACTTTTCTCTATCGATGCTAGAAAAAAATTTTCTTACCTTTTCTATATTCTTTTTAGTTGGTTTGAATGAAGCCGGAGTTTGCATAAGCAAGATACTTGCTCTCAAGGCTTTAGCTATTTTTTTCATCTCATCAAATGTTTCTATGGCTTTAGAAGAAAAAGCACTTTCATGAGTTATCGCTTTGTTACATTTCAGCGTAAATTCAAAGTTTTTGTTTATTTCATCTACTTCTTCTCGCCATCTTTTAACGGTTTCTAACTTCGGAATCTTGTAGAAAGTAGAGTTAACCTCAACAAGGTCAAAGAGCTTAGCATAAGCCTGAAGCTTTGACCTAAATCTTTTTTTCCAATTTTCAAAATACCTTTCTGCATTTAGGTAGTTCCAGCCACAGCAACCAACCTTTACCATAAATAGTTAATAGATGAAAATTTAAAAACTTAGTTTTATTCTTGAAAACTATGAAACTTAAACTGCTTGTTGATGCAGGAGCAATGAAGCCGAACCCAGCAATAAGTCAAAAACTCGGACCGTTAGGCATAAACCTCGGAAGGGTTATAGCAGAAGTAAATAAAGCTACAGAAAAATACAAAGGGATGAAGGTTCCTGTAATACTTGACATTGATGTAAAGACAAAAAACTTTACAATTACTCCATTAACTCCACCAACAACAGAGTTGCTGAAAAAGGAGGTAAATGCTGAGAAGGGTTCGCCGATGCCAAA
>NJDW01000014.1 GCA_002254805.1 Candidatus Pacearchaeota archaeon ex4484_31
CAGACAAACAAAACAGGTAGCTATGAAAAATGAAATGATTGCAAAAGAGCTTTGCGTTCTTTTAACAAGAGCAAGGAAAAATACTACTATAATCATAAATGAAGATGTTATCGTTGAAAAAAGCAACAATGATTTGATTGTCAAAAAAAATCAAGATGATGTTGGTTATTCTTATCCTTGTTATGCCAAAGGCTTTCAAATAAGGAATGAAAAAGGAAAAGTAATCATAGAAATAAAATGAAAAAAGCAAAAAAAGCTCAGCTTGGAAATGCAATAACATGGCTTTATAAATTTTTGATAGTGATTGCTGTTGTTGGAAGTATCACGTATGTTATAGCTTCACATTATTCAAAAAAGATCGACATAAGAAACCTTGAGGCTTCAGCAATAAGCGAAAAGATTGTTGAATGTATAGTAGAAAAAGGGTTTGATAAAGTTTCAGAAAGTTCTATAAAAAATTGTCTTAAGCTAGATGAAAATGAAGTTTTTGTTAATGTTTCTTTTCAAGATAAAACCATTACTTTTGGAAATGATTTTCTTGCTACTTTATGCAAATCTAAGGAAGAAGGAGTAAAGCTAACTTACTATCCTTGCTGCTTTAAACAAAAACTGCTCTTGCTTGATCAACATAAAAAACTTTCAGAATTAAGCATATCTGTTTTTATCAAAAAGGTAAGAAAGAATTTGTAAAATGAACAGGAAGGCTCAGGCTGGAGAGGTAATGCAAGATACCGTAGCTTTGATCGTCATAGTGTTCCTTATCATAATACTTTTCATCTTTTCAAATAATCTAATAAAAGATTTTGGAAAGAAAGTGATCCAAATCAGTGAAAACGAAAAAAAGCTTTTTTCTATGCATACTTCTCTTTATTCCTTTTTACGATCACACACAAAGGTTCAAGAAAATGAAGTAAGCGTAGCTGATTTGATAAGGCTTGCAAAAATTGATCCTCATTACCTTAGTTATCTATCACAAGAGAAAGAAAAACTTGATAAGCTTGGAACCTTGCTTATAGGTAAAGAAAGTGATTGCATATTCTATGTTCCATCAAATGAAACAATAGTAGTAGGTTTAAAAAATGAATAAAAAAGCTGGTGCTTTTGCAATAGGAATGGTTTTAGCAATGATTGTGTTGGTGAGCCTAACCTTATATTCTATTTCTAAAAGCAATCAGGATGTTGAAAAAACGTTTAGTTTGAAAAACTTAACATCCCTCTATCTTGAAGCAGACAGAATAAGCTTTTACTTTAAAGAAGCTTCAAGACTTTCTGCTCACCAAGCTTTCTATGAGATAGTGAAAGATGCTGCAATAAACACAAGCAACAAGCTTTGTTTTTCTCAAAGTTATGAAGATAAAGAAATAATAATTTGGGATAAAAACTGTAAGCCTGAAATAAATTTTCTGAAAGAAAGGTTTCTGCTAGAATATAAAAAGAACATAGCTAAATATGCTAAAAGATATCCAAAAGATGTTAAGTTTGAGATAGAAAGCTGGATGGAAAACGATAAAGTAGTTTCTAGACTTAAAGTAAAGTTAAATGAAAGAAACGAAAGGTATAACATTTCTTATAGCTTTGTCAAAGTATTTTATACAAACCTAACATCAGAATCAATAGTTCTAGAAGACTTTCCAGAAATCTATGAAAAGGTTAATGTAAAAAAAGAAAACAAAGAAAATATAGAAAATTGCTTTGGTTTAAGCTTTGAAAGATGGAAATGTAAAGCAAAAAGGATTGATGACAGTTATCTTTTTGAGCTCGAAACAAAAAATCCATATTTCTTCGAGCTTGATGGAAAAGAACATTTTGAAAACATAAGGCTTGTTTTTCTACTAAAGCAAGGATAAACTTAAAAACAAACCTCTCTTTTTCCTTTGATGATAAAAGCAAACTATGAAGAGCTTGTAAAAAGGATAGCTGAACTAGCAAATGTTAGTGTTGATGAAATAAAAAAAAGAGTAGAGGAAAAAAGAGCTAGACTTAGTGGCTTGATCTCTGCTGAAGGAGCAGCGCAATTAGTTGCTGCTGAACTTGGAGTTTCCTTTGAAAACCAGCGTTTCAAGATAGCACAGTTATTGATAGGAATGAAGAAAGTCAATGTTGTAGGAAAAGTAATTGAGGTTTACCCAATAAAAAAATACATAAGAGGTGGTCAAGAAAATGAAATTGCAAGCTTTTTACTTGCAGATGAAACAGCAAGCATAAAAGTTGTTGTTTGGGACACAAACATAATTGAAAAAATAAAAAATAAAGAAATAAAGGAGAACTGTGTTGTAGAAATAAAAAATGCTGATGTTAGGGGAACAACAGCAAAAGAATTGCATCTAGGCTCAAGAGCTTCAATAGAATTAAGTGATGAAAAAATCGAAAAAGTTGTTTTGGAAGAATTTCTTCCTGAAAAAAAGCTTTGTGATGTAAATGCTGGAGAAAGAATAAACGTTAGGGCTTTTGTTGTACAGGCCTTTCAGCCAGCTTTTTTTTCTGTTTGTCCAGAATGTGGCTTAAGAATTAGCTATGAAAATGATAAGGCTGTATGTGTAAAGCACGGAACAGTTGTGCCAGAGAAAAGGGCTTTGCTAAGCATGATAATAGATGATGGAACAGATAATCTAAGAGCAATAGCTTTTCACGAAGTGATATGCAAAATTTTAAAAATTTCGAAAGAAGACATCTTGAAGTTGCAGGAAAGTGATTTCTGGCTTGATAAAAAGTCTGAGCTTCTTGGTACTGAAATGATTTTTTCTGGAAGGGTAAGAAAAAACGTTCTTTTTGACAGGCTTGAGTTTGTGATAGAAAATGCAAGAGAAGTTGATGTAGAAAAACTTATAGAAAAGCTAAGCAAAAATTTATAAGTAAAGGTTCTTTATTCTTTTTATGGAAGAGAAAAAGATCAAACTAACGGATTTGCCTGGCATTGGACAAGCTACAGCTTCAAAGTTAGAAAGTGCTGGTTATAGCGATTTGATGTCTATAGCTGTTATGAGTCCTGCGGATTTGGCTGCTATTGCTGAAATCAATGAAGGGGCTGCAAGAAAAGCCATAGTTGCTGCAAGAAAGATGCTTAAGCTTGGTTTTGAAAATGCTTCTGATTATCTAAAAAGAAGGGAAAAGATCTTTAAGATAACAACAGGAAGTAAAAACCTAGATAACTTGCTTGGTGGTGGCCTAGAAACAGCTGCTATAACAGAAGCTGCTGGTGCATTTGGTTCAGGAAAAACACAGCTTGGTCATACTTTAGCTGTTAATGTTCAACTACCAAAAGAGAAGGGAGGAGCTAACGGAAAGGTTGTTTGGATAGATACTGAAAGCACCTTTAGGCCTGAAAGAATAAAGCAGATAGCTAAAGCCAAAGGCTTGGATCCTGAAAAAGCTCTGAAAAACATTTTTGTTGCAAGAGCATTTAATGCAGACCATCAAATGTTGCTTGTTGATAAAATAAGAGATTTGCTTAAAGAAAATGAAAACATAAAGCTTGTTGTTGTTGATTCTGTTATTGCTCATTTCAGAGCAGAATACGTTGGTAGAGGAATGCTCGCTGACAGGCAGCAAAAGCTGAACAGACATATGCATGACTTGATGAGGATTGCTCAAGCACATAACCTGGCTGTTTACATAACAAATCAGGTAATGGCAAATCCTGCTGTTATGTTCGGAGACCCTACAACGCCTATAGGAGGCCATATAATTGCTCATGGTTCAACCTATCGCTTGTATCTAAGAAAAGGAAAGAAAGATGCAAGGGTAGCAAAGCTTATAGATTCTCCGAATCTGCCAGAAGCTGAATGTGTATTTTACATAACAGATAAAGGAATTTCAGACCAACCAAGTTAAGATTTCTTTCCTTTTTTCTTTCCTTTCTTCATTTCCTTTGTTAGCTCCTTAAGTTCCTTTACTGAACCAACCAAAGGCTGTAAAACCTTTCCTAGGGTACTTTCAAGTGTTTCAACCTCAGATGTCAGTGTTTTTACACTCCTTCCATAGCTCTCTACTTTACTTAACATTGCTGCTTGCAACTTATCCAATGCTATTTCAAGCCTTTTTACCCTTTCACTTAATTCATTCAATCTTGTTTCAAAATGTGCTTTCATCTCTGTGATGTCTCCAACCTTTGCTTTAAATTCCCGCCATTTTTCATTTATCACCTCTTCTGCTATTTCCTCTATCGTTTCAACAGATGCTTCAGTAGATGCTTCAAAAGAAGCTGAAGGAACTGAAGGAACAGAAGAAGCTGAAGGAGCTTGCTCTATCTCTCTTGGCTCTGGAAACTGAGCTTTTTGAGAAGGTTCTGGTACTTCCTCAAGGGTTTCGCCTGCTGTTTTAGCTAATTCAAGAGTAACTTTTGCTTGGTTCAAAGCATCTTCTATTTCAACAGAACCATAACCTTGATCTCTTAAGTAAGCTATTATCTCTGCTTCGCTATAACCTTGACTAAGCAGGTTTGCTACTTCTTCTACAAGTGCTTTTTTTACCATTCTTTTTTCCTCTTTTCTTCTTTTATAATTTTTCTTACGTCTTCCTCTGTAACAAACTTTAATGGATCTAGCACTTTAAATAATCTTTCAAATGATTTAAGTTCTTCTCTTCTAACAAAATCAGAGCTCTCTTCTATTATATGCTTGATACTTTCTTTTAATCTTTCAAATTGATCATTTAACGAACGGGTTTTTTCTTTTAAACTTACTATTTCTTTTTTTATTTCCTCTGTTTCAGAAAGTACTGTTCTGTTCAATGCATCTAGCTTGTCTTTAAAAAGCCTTAGCCTTTCTTCTATATCTGAAATTCTTGCAGTAAACTCTGCAAGCAATGAAGAAACTTCGTTTTGATTTTCCATTGTTTAATGAAAGATTTAAACTTTAAAATACTTTCTAAAAGGAAAGATTATTAAACTTCTATTTTCTCTTTTTAAAGATGATGTTCAAAAAAGGGGCGAAGCTTTACAGCTATGAAGTTGTTAGGGAAGCTGGAAAGGACGTTTTGTATGTTAATTTTTTGGGAGCTCCGTTTGTTCCAAGCATTGCTGATTCAGCTTCTGTGATGGCAAGAACAATAGATATGTTGATAGAAGCCCCGAACGTTTCAAGAATTGTTTTTGTACAACAAAGAAACTATTGCTATGACCTACATCAAGTTTCCTTGCTTAGTGAAATCGCACAGCTTTATGTTTACTTGATAAGGCAAGAAAAGGTTTTGGAAGCTAAAAAACTAGCTACAGGAAAATGTACAAAATATTTACCTCAAAGGTATGATACTATGCGTTATCTTGTTCTTGTTTTGTTAAAGCAAGATCCTATAGGCTGTTATGTTGAAGCTAAAAGAATTTTAAGGGAAGAAAAAATTTTTGCAAGAAAGTTGCCAGAAAATGAAAAGGCTTGTGAAAATGCTTACATAAGGCTTCTTGAAAAAATAGTATCTTTACTTGAAGCTACAAAACTGATAAAAAAAGTAAAGAACAAGCTTGAAGGTTACAGACTTGGAAGCAGAGAACTTTATTCTGAAATTTTTAGACCAGAGATATTGCCGAACTTTACCTTTACTAGCCAAAAGCAGAAGAATTTGTTGATCCTGAAAGAATAAGATTTGTATTTTTTAACATTGCCAGAGATTTGTTAAGAGAACTGAGCGAAACAAAAAAAATAAAGCTGAGTTATGAAAAATTAAACAGTTTGGCTTCAATACTTGTTAGACATACGATTGGTTTTGGCTTGATAGAAGTAATATTGCAAGATGAAAAAATACAAGATATTTCTGTTAATGCTCCTGTTGGAAGTTCTCCTATATTCGTAAGACATCAAGACTATGATGAATGCTATACAAACATAATTCCAAGTCATGAAGATGCTGAAAGTTGGGCTGCAAAATTTAGGATGCTTTCTGGAAGGCCTTTGGATGAAGCAAATCCAGTGCTTGATACAGAACTAACCCTAGGAAATGTACGTGCGAGAGTTGCTGTAATCCAACAACCTTTAAGCCCTTATGGTTTGGCTTATGCTTTTAGAAGACATAGAGAAAAGCCTTGGACATTTCCTTTGTTTATTGAAAATAAAATGCTTAATTCTCTTGCTGCTGGCTTGCTTTCCTTTATCATTGATGGTGGCAGAACCATGCTTATCGCTGGAACAAGAAGCAGTGGTAAAACATCTTTGCTTTCAGCATGTATGCTTGAGATAATGCCAAAATACAGGATAATTGTTTGTGAAGGCACTCTAGAATTGCCTGTAGATTGTTTAAGAGATCTTGGTTATGATATCTTAAGGATGAAGGTAAGAGAAGCTCTAACAAAAGAAACAACAGAACTTTCTGCTTCTGAAGGAATAAGAACAAGCTTAAGGCTTGGTGATTCTGCATTGATTGTTGGTGAAGTAAGAAGCGATGAAGCTGTAAGTTTATATGAAGCTATGCGTATAGGTGCTCTAGCTAATGTTGTCGCTGGCACCATCCATGGAGCAAGCCCTTATGCTGTATTCGATAGGGTTGTAAATGATCTGAAGGTTCCAGCAACAAGCTTTAAGGCAACTGATGTGATAATAATTGTTAATCCGATAAAGAGTCCTGACGGAATCCATAAGTGGCGTAGGATGTTGCAGTTAACTGAAGTAAGAAAACACTGGCTTACTGATCCTAGCACAGAGCATGGCTTTGTAGATTTGTTACGTTATGATGTAAAAAAAGATGAACTGATAGCGACTGATGATTTAAAGAACGGTGACTCAGAAATTTTAAAGGCTATAGCATCTAACGTTAGAGAATGGGCTGGAAACTGGGATGCTGTTTGGGATAACATAATGTTAAGAGCAAAGATAAAAGAAACGATCGTAGAAATTGCAAAAAAAACTAAAAGAAGAGAACTTCTAGAAGCTGAATGGACAGTAAAATGCAATAATGCGTTTCATGAAATAGCTGATAAGGTTAGAGAAGAAATAGGAGTGCCAAAAAGCAAAGAAGTTTACAAACGATGGCTTGAATGGTTCAAAAAAGAAATAAAAGGAAAGGCATAAACTTTTTTAATTTAGTTTTCTTTTAAACCCTTATGATAATAAAAAATAAAAAAGGTTTATGGCTTGTTGATGATTATGATTCTACAGAAGATCCTATATTTCATAGAATAAAAAAGATTATTTATAAGAAAAAAACAAAATACCAGGAAGTTGCTATTGTTGAAACTGCTGTTTTTGGCAAGGCTTTGGTTATAGATGGAATTCCACAATCGTTTGAAAAAGACGAATTTATCTATCATGAAGCTCTGGTTCATCCTTCCATGGTATTGTATAAGAATCCAAAAAAAGTGTTGATACTTGGAACCGGCGAAGGTGCATCGTTGAGGGAAGTACTAAAGTATAGATGTGTTAAAGAAGTTGTTGCTGTTGACATAGACAAGGAAGCTGTAGAAATCTGTAAAAAATTTCTAAAGAAATTTCATCAAAATTCTTTTTATGATGAAAGAGTAAATCTTGTTTTCTGCGATGCTCTTGAATTTTTAAAAAAAACTGAAGAGAAGTTTGATGTTATCATAGCTGACCTAACAGACCCTTATGAAAAAAGTCAAGCACTTAGGCTTTACAGTGAAAGATTCTTCAAAGCTGTAAAAGAAAAGCTTTCAAGAAAAGGAGTCTTTGTTATGCAATCCCAGATTCTTTCTATAGTAAAGCATGAACAACATTTAAAGAACAGGAAAAAAATAAAGAAGGTGTTTGGAAAGGCTTATTCATACAGAACATTTGTTCCAAGCTATAGTGAGCCGTGGAGTTTCATAATCGCTTCTGAAAGAAATCCGTTAAGATTAAAAAAGAATGAAATAAAAAAAAGATTAAAAGAAAATAAAGTGAAAACAAAATTTTATTCTGCTGAAATCCATTTTGCGCTTTTTGCCTTACCTCCAGCACTAAACTTTGTTAAATAAATGGGAAGTGTTAAGGACTTACAAATCTTGAAAGAGCCTAAAGAAAGAGAAATGGGAATAGCATGGCTTGTTTTTTCAGACCGGTATTCTGTTTTTGATTGGGGTGAGATGCCTGACCATATCAAAAATAAGGGTGCTGCATTATGTTTGATGGCTGCCTACTGCTTTGAAAAAGCTGAAGAGCAAGGAATCAAAACTCATTATCGTGGACTTATAAGAAAAGATGGAAAACTTGTTAGGTTAGATGAGATAGAAGAACCAACAAATATAATGGAAATAGATCTAGTTCGTGTTATTTATCCAAGATTCTTAGACGGAAAGTACGATTATTCTATGTTTACACCAGAATTAGTAAACTTCCTTCTGCCATTAGAAATAATTTACAGAAATGGCTTGCCAGAGGGATCTAGTGTTTTTAAGAGACTAGAAAAGGGTGAAATAAGCTTAGAAGATCTTAGTCTAACCAGTTATCCAAAACCAGGAGAAAGGTTGGAAAAACCAATTTTTGATGTATCCACAAAGTTAGAAGAAAGCGATAGATATATTACGTGGAAAGAAGCACAAAAGATTGCTGGCTTAAAAGATAGCGAAGTAGAGGAAATCAAAAAACTGTTACTTAAGGTAAATGATTTGATCACAAAGATAGCTGAAAAAGCAAACTTAACTAACGAGGATGGAAAAATAGAGCTCGCTTTTGATCCTAAACGAGAACTCATGCTTGTTGATGTTATAGGAACATTAGATGAATGTAGATTCACTTACAGAAGATTGAATGTTAGTAAAGAAATCGCAAGACAATTTTATAAAAATACCAGCTGGTACAAAGACGTTGAAAATGCGAAAAAAATTGCAAAAGAGAGAGGAATCAAAGAATGGAAAAAGTTATGTAGATCTAAGCCAGAAAAATTACCTTTTGAGTTGAAAAAGATAATTGAAGATATGTATGCTTCTGCAACAAATGCTTTTTTAGGCAAAAACATTTTCGATGTTCCTAAGCTAGAAGATGTTATCAAAAGTTATGAAGAATTCATAACATCAAGAGGTTAAAGTAAGCCAAGTCTTTTAAGTGATAATTAATTTTTGCTTATAGAACTTATTAAAAAATTGATTTTTGATAAACGATGGTAAAGAAGAAGAAAAAATTAAGTAAAAATATTGCGGTAGTAGCTCTGTTGGTAAACATTTTAATTTTACCTGGTCTTGGAAGTTTGATTGGTGGTAAAACTATAGAGGGAGTTATCCAATTAGTTTTATTTCTTGTAGGACTTCATTTATGTTTTATTTTAATTGGTATACCCACAGTTGTTGCTGTATGGATATGGGCATTAGTAACTGGAATTCAAATAATTAAAGAAGCAGGATCTTAAAGTCAAGCAAACGAACAGCGAAAAATAAATAAAACATGTTTTTATTTTTTATATGATGAAAATAAAAGAATTTTTATCGCTTACGATTTCAATCCTTTTCATAGCTCTTATAATCTCTACAAAGGTAGAATTGCCAAAGATCATCATAACAGCAAAAAGCTTTTTGCTTTCATTGCCAATAGCTTTTATTCTTGTTTTTATCTTTGTTTTTGCCCAAAAACTTGTTGCTTATTCCTTGGACTGTGAAACAGAAAGCAAGCTTTTAAGCTTCAGACAATTTTGGTTTGAAGAAACAAAAAGGCTTGATTTTGATTTTCCTCTTTGGCTTGTTCTTCCTTCATTGCTTTTATTGATAAGCAATGGCTTTGTTAGATGGCTCAGCATTCTTGATTTTGATGTTGAAGCTAAAAAAGAAAAAACAAGAAAGAAGTTTCATGCTTTGACCGAAGATGATGTTGGAAAAATTTCTTTAGCTGGTCCTGTAGCTTTGCTTTTTTTCGGAATAATCTTCAAAGCATTGAGTCTTTTAGGCATAAATTACTTTTCTTCTCTTGCTTTTAATTCCGTACTTTTTGCTTTCCTAGCACTTTTGCCTTTAGGCAATGGTTTCAAGCTCTTGGTTAGTTCTAGGATGATTTGGTTTTTCACAACGGCCTTTGCTTTTTTCATACTCTTACTTATCCGTCTAGAAAGTTTAACTGCAATTATACTTGTTTCATTGATCTTTGCTCTTTTGGTTACATTAGCTTACTATTTGCTTTACGAGAAATAGCTATTCTTCTTTTGTTCTTCTTATCACCTTAACATTATCTATGTCAACGACTATCGGAATAGGAACCGTAGCTTCTAGAAGTTCTATTGTTACCTTTCCCTTTGCTTTATCAACCCTAACTACCTTTGCTTTTTCTCTTTTGAACGGTTCTGTTAGGATTTCAACGATATCATTTTTTTCTATTGAAATCGTTTCTGGACTTGGTTTTACAACAGGTTCTATATCTTCATAGCTAAGTTTTTTTGTAAGCATTCCTTTTACATAAGGTAACTTTGTTATTGCTTCCTTCACTGTTTCACTATCTGTTGATTCAACAAAAACATAGCCTCTTAAGCCAGGTGCCTGTGTAACACTAAAGATGTTAAGGTTTTTCTTCTTTGCCCTTTCTGCAATGAACTCTGCAGCTTGGCTTTCCTTGTTTGTTATTACCTTAACTGCAAATATCATTTTAAAAGCAAAAAGAATAAACTTATCAAAAAGCCAATGAAGCCAATGATAAGTAAGCCCAAAGCAGATATCTTTGATGTTTGTTTTAGTTCTTCTGTTGTTGGTTTTCTTGCTACTTTTAAGACTCTTACAGATTTCTGAATGAAGCTTTTTATTTCTCTTACTATGTTCATTTCACGAATTCTATACCAAGCTCTTCCTCTATTTTTTCTTTCTCCTTTTCTTTGTAGCTTACAGATGGTCCAAGTATTTGTGGCGATTTAACACCAGTAACTATCAACATCACTCTCAATGTTTTTCCCATGTCTTCGCTAAGCTGAGCTCCCCAAATCAATCTTGCATCAGGACTTATCTTCTGGCCAACAGTTTCTATCACCTTTCTTGCCTCATCCAGAGTTAAGTCTAGGCCACCAACTATGTTTACCAAAGCTCCTGATGCTTGACTTATATCTACATCAAGCAATGGATTTTCTATTGCTTTTTCTATTGCTTCTATTGCTCTATCTTGAGAATCACTTTCACCAACACCAATCATAGCTACTCCGCCGTCAGACATAACTGCTTTTATATCAGCGAAATCAAGATTAACGAGGCCTGCTTTTGTTATAAGCTCTGTAATGCCTTTAACAGCATTCGTTAGGATTTCATCAGCTACCTTAAATGCTGTATGTAAAGGCAAATCTGGAGCTAGTTCAAGCAACTTATCGTTTGGAATTACTATCAAAGTATCTGTAACTCCTTCAAGTTTTTCTAAACCTAGCAAGGCATTCTCATATCTTTTTTGTCCTTCTATTGTAAAAGGTAAGGTAACGACTCCTATCGTAAGTATACCCATCTTTTTTGCAATTTCAGCTATTACAGGAGCTGCTCCTGTTCCAGTTCCGCCGCCCAAGCCACAAGTAATGAAAACCATATCAGCTCCTTGCAACTTTTGTTTTATTTCATGCTCGCTTTCATGAGCAGCTTCCTCACCAATAGCTGGATTAGAACCTGCTCCTAAGCCGTGGGTAAGCTCTTTTCCTATCAACACCTTATCATCTGCATATGTATAAAGCAAGTCTTGTGCATCTGTGTTAACAGCTATCAACTCTGCGTCTTTTATTCCGACCTCTTTCATTCTCGTTAGCGTGTTTCCTCCACCGCCGCCAACACCAAAGACTTTTATCGCTGCTTTTTTCGCCTTAACAATTTCTTCAAGTTCTCTGTCAACATCTTTTTTTTCGTACTCTTCAACTTCAAATCCCTCTGCCATTCTTCTCTAAAATAAAGATGATTTATAAATTTTTATATGGCCTTTTTTACATTTACTGCAACAAGTTTAAAATTTGGTGTGAGTGTTCTTCTGTCAAACTCTAACGGAAAAAGTTTGTTTACCAGGAGTTCTTTAAAATGGAAATGGGCTCCAACCATTCCTTTAGGCATTTTACAATCAACTTTTGCTTTTCCTTTAATGCTTGAAACCCTGCTAGACACTTCTATAACATCGTCATCTTTTATGTCAAGCTTT
>NJDW01000015.1 GCA_002254805.1 Candidatus Pacearchaeota archaeon ex4484_31
CTGGCTTATAAAAACCAAGTTTTGGCAAAACATCTCTTGCTATTCTAAAATGAGGGTCTTGGTCTACTCCTAAAGGAATCAAACAAGGCATGTTTTTATTTTTTAATATGCTTGGTAAAAAAGCCGGAACCGCTTGCATTGCTGTATAAAATATCATTCCTATGTTTGCTTCATTTGTAAATCCAAAAACAGCCTTTACTGTACTGAACGTTATATGCTTAGCTACTTTACATGCTTCTTTATACATTAAGTTTGCATGTTTTGTATCTACCAAAAAATGTGTTTTGTTTTCTTTGAAGCCTAAAGCGATGACATCTAGCATATTTTCTCTTGTCCATTTCTTTGTTTCATCAAAACTTACTTGTTTAAACAAAAATTTTTCTTCGTCTGGAAACTGAAACCATAGTTCAACATTAAATTTTTCTTGAAGCCATTTGGTAAATATCCAAGGAACCAAGTGTCCTATATGTATAGGTCCGTCTGGAGCTCTTCCTGTATAAAGAAAAAATCTATTTCCTTTCTCATACTCATCTAGAAGCCACAACAAATCACGATGGGCAAAGAAAATCTTTCTTCTTAACATAAAATGAATTTCTTTCGTATGCTTCTTTATTCTTTCAATCACTTCTTGATCGATAGGCTTTATTCCAAATTCCTTAACCAATTTTTTATATAAGCTATCTGTAAGCTCTTCTTTTACTTCCCAAGGTGTAACTCTCATACTGAAAATAAAAAAAAGAAATTTTATAAAGGTTTTCTTGTTAAAAAAATGATGAAAGCTAATTTTGAGGGAAAAAAATGAAGCATAAACCAAAAATCACTTTACTTATCCTTGTAATGTTCTTGATAGCTCAGCTTATAGGTCTTTGTTTGATTAATTCATATGAAAAGTACTATGGTTCTAAGGTTAATGAAACGAGGGAAAAAGCCATAGAAAAGGGCATAGAAGTTGTTGAGCCAAACGTTAGTATAACAAAGGAAATCATACCAGAAAAAATAGAAATCAAGAAACCTCTGGATGCTGCTACAATTACTTTTAATATCATGATAGCTATCGTAATTGTACTTTTCCTACTTCTTTTACTTTCATACATAGGAACAACAACATTGATAAAAATATGGTTTGTTACTGTTGTTTTTATTTGTTTGTCCATAGCATTAACATTGATTTTTAAGCCATTATTCCCTTTTGCTCTCTTCAGTGTTGGTGGAAAAACATTTTCTGTTTCAGAACTTGCTGGAATTTCTTTAGGTGGTTTTTTAACATTTTTAAAGTTCAAAAAAAGAAATGTTATGGTTCATAATTGTACTGAACTGCTCATTTATCCTGGATTTGCCTTGATTTTTTTACCATTGCTTAACTGGATGGCAGCAACTTTATTGCTTTTGTTAATTTCTGTTTACGATGTTATTGCTGTATGGAAAACAAAGCATATGGTAAAGTTAGCAAAATTTCAGATAAAAAAATTGAAAATGTTTACAGGTTTTTTCATTCCTTACATAAGAGATAAAGAAATTGAAAAACTGAAAAAGCTTAAAAAGTTGAAGAAGACAAAAAAAGGTAGGAAACTGAAAGTTGATGTAGCTGTTCTCGGCGGTGGTGACATAGCTTTTCCTTTACTCTTTTCTGGAACTCTCTTTATTTCTTTTGGTTTTCTTGCCTCTTTAATTTCAGTTATTTTTAGCACTTTAGGCTTAGCCTTTTTACTTTTCACAGCTGAAAAGCATAAACCATATCCTGCAATGCCTTTCATCACAGCTGGATGCCTGCTATCGTTAGCGATAATCTTACCTATATTTTCTTAGTATAGAATTCCAACAGTTATGTACTTTATTTCATCAAATCTTATTTTTCCATCATCAAACAAAGCGTTATCGCCTTTTGTTATGCAATACCATCCCTTATCATCGTAACCTATTTCTATTACCCTATGAACAATCAACTTATTGTTTCTTTCAAAAGCAATGATGTCTCCAACAGCTATGTCTTTCTCGGTTTTTGGTTTTATTTCAATTCCATTAGCGTTTACATCAATTACAGGATCCATGCTCTTTGTTGCAGCATATCTGCTTAATGAAGCATTCTTCAGAAATATTATTATTCTATCTTCAAGCACAACTATTTGCCTTTCCTTTATTCTGTCTTTAGGACTTGGCTTATCAAAGTTAAAATTTGCGTATGAAATGTTCTGTAAAGCGATAAACAAAAGTAAGGCTAAAGCAGCTATGATCAAGAGCAAACGAATGCTTTCAATTTTCATTACTTAAAAATGACAGCGTATTTATAAATCTTTCGGTATTCTAAAGTGATAACAAAAATCAGTGCAGTCTAAGCGTCTCTAGGTTTCTTGGTATGTTTGTCTCTCTTTTAAACAGCTTATGCAAGGTTGAAGCTAGGTCTATTGCTTTAGAAACCTCACCGTGAACAACTGCTATTCTTTTTGGCATCGGATTTAGCGAATTAACAAAAGAAATCAGTTCTGGCCTTGTGGCATGTCCTGTTAAACCATTTATTGTAATTACTTCAAGGTTTATAGGAACTTTTTCTTCTCCTTCCCTTCCTTGTAACGTTACTTCTTTCAAGCCTTCCTGAACCTTCCTTCCTAAGCTTCCTTGAGCTTGATAACTAACAAAGATTATGCCATTCCTTTTGTTATCTGCAAGTTCTCTGAAGTATTCAAGAGAGGCTCCTCCGACCAGCATTCCTGAGGTAGCAAGAATGATGCAAGGCTTTCCTGTTATAACTTCTTCTCTTTCACTTGGTGAACCAACCCTTCTGAATATTTCAGAAGCAAATGGATTCTTATCTTGAAATATCATTTCTCTTAAGTAAGGAGACAAAAACTCAGGATAAGCTGTATGTATTGCTGTGACATCCCAAACCAAACCATCTACATATACAGGCACGTCAGGAATTTTTTTCTCTTTTATCGCTCTGTCAACTATCATCATTACTTCCTGGGCTCTTCCGACGCCAAGAACTGGAACAAGAACCTTTCCTTTTCTTTCTATTATCTTTTTTACAGCTTCTATGAATGCATTCTCAGCCTCTTTTCTTGTTGGTAAAACATCATAGCGGCTTCCATAGGTGCTTTCTATTATCAAACTTTCTAATCTTGGAAATTTGAACGAAGCCTTTTCTAAAACTCTAGTCCTAACAAATTTGAAGTCACCTGTGTAAAGCAAATTATGTAAGCCGTTACCAATGTTTAGATGAACCATTGCTGACCCAAGAGTGTGGCCAGCATTGTAAAATGTCAGTCTAACATCTGATGTTATGTCAGTAACCTCATTATATTCTAATGCTATGCTATGCTTTACTGCTGTTTGTATATCTGAAGTTTTATAGATAGGGGCGATTGCTTTCTTGTAAGAAACGCCTATGTAGTCTAAAGCAAGTAAAGCACTTATATCACGAGTAGGAGCTGTCATATAGCAAGGCCCTCTGTAGCCAAGTTTATAAAGATATGGAAGCAAACCAGAATGATCTAAATGCGCGTGAGTAACTATGATTGCATCTATTTCTTCAAGATTGAACTCTGGAACATTCAAGTAAGGAAACTTTTCTGTTTCAGAGGCTATGTCTATTCCACAGTCAAGTAAAATTCTTGAGTTTGGTGTTTGTAAAAGTATACAGCTTCTTCCTACCTGTCTTGCACCACCAAGAAAGCTTACTCTTATCCACTCATCTTTCTTTTCCAAAGTCCAATCCTTGTAAATTTTCTTTCCTAATGAATTCAAGAATTTTTTTCTGTAAGCACTTTTTACATACAAAAGGTGTCTTATTGCATCTGTTATCTTGCTTTGTATAGCTGGACTTCTTACAACCTTAACGATCCAAAATGTATTTTCTTTTATGTTTTTTAGCAACTCTCCTTTCTTTCCTATAGCCAACCCAGGCTTCTTTGCTTCAACTGTAACAATGCTTCTGTGTTCATCAAAAAGAATTGACTGAATTTCTGCTTCTTTTGGCATTGCTTTTTCTATAAACTTCTTTGCTTCTTCCTTATCCAGAAGCAGTTCTTTAGATGCTCTAAGCTCTATCCTTTTCTTTATCTTTTCAACTATCTGCCTTATTTTTGTTTCGCCTTGCAAAAAGAATTCCTTGTCCTTTGTATACAAAACTATGTTGGCTCCCTCAAAACAAGCACTTTCTATTTTATTTTTTGGTAATTCTTCTAAAACTGTTTCAAGAATGTCCGACATTTTCTAGAATTTCAATTTTTTAAACCTACTTATGATTGAATGATTGATTATAACCTTTTACCTTACTTATCTTGTCGTTAATACTTGTTTTACTTCTTCTTCCAAAACTTTTTTAACTCCTTCTTTTGTTATGACAACAACATCTATGCCAGAGCCTGTTGGAGTATCTCTTTGCATTGCAGCATTCAATGCTTTTACCGCAAGCTTTATTCCTTCTTCAACACTCATCTCTTTCTTGTATGAATCTTCAAGAACGCCGTAAGCTACTACCATACCGCTTCCTGTACTAACAAAGTCTTTGTATTCTGAAACACTTCCGTCTGGTGAAACCTCAAAAAGCCAAAAGCCCTTATTGTCGATACCAGCAACTAAAAATTCTGTTACTCCAGTTATAGGACTAAACTTTCTTATGTTTTGGTATGCAAGCGTTGCAAAAAGGTTTGCTGCTTCCCTAACTGTTGGTTCTGCCTTGGTTCTTAACTGCTTTAAGCTAAGCTCTGCTTTTGTTAACTTTACAAGTAACTGAATGTCTGAAACCAGGCCTGCTGTTGTAACAGCTATCTTGTCTGTAATCTTCAGTATTTTTTTCATTGCCTTATGGGCAATAAATCTTCCTTCTCCGATCGTAGCTCTTTTATCTGCAGCAAGAACTATGCCATCTTTACATACCAAGCCAACAGTAGTAGTTCCACTCTTAACAATCCTATCCAACTCTTCCATCGTAGAATTAAAAACTAAAGAGCGAACCTTTTATAAATCTTTCGGACTCACAGGAATAGAGTCAAGCAAATCCTTCACTTTTATTCTCGCAGCACTAACCACAGTATCGGCACTTCCATAATAAATGTAATAATAACCATCTTTTTCTATAACTCCACAAGGATAAACGACACTTGGAGTGACTCCTCAAAGTTCTTCATAGCTTTCAGGTTCCATCAAAGGTTCATCTGATCGGTAAAGAAGTTTGGAAGGATTTTCTAAATCAAAAACGGCAAAGCCAACCCTATAAACTTTATCGAAATCAACACCATGATAAAAAAGTAACCAACCTTTATTTGTTTTTAGTGGAGGAGCTGCAGGTCCAATGTAAGCACAATCCCATTTAGTTTTACGAGGCGTCATAACTATTTGATGTCCTTTCCAATGCTTTAAGTTATCAGAATAAGCAATCCAAATAGAAGGCTTTATTCTATGAAACAAAACAAACTTATCTTTTATTTTTTCTGGGAACAGCACAACATCTTTATCGTCGATTTCTGGCAAAATTATACCATAAAACTTGAAATTTTTGAAGTCTCTAGTGGAGCATAAACAAGTACGTGCTCCCCACCACTCTGGCATTGTATGAACATAGGTTATATAATAAGTTTCATCAATTTTCGTTATCCTCGCATCTTCATAGCCTTTGAATTCATATCTATGTCTTGGTCTAAACTTTGGTTTTGGTTTTGGAACAAGCAAAGGCTTTTTCATCCTCCTAAAGTTTATACCATCTCTGCTTTTGGCATAACCAAAAACAGAAATGTTTCCTTTGCCTATTGCTCTGTATATTAAATGCACATATTTCCCATCGTATGAAGCTCCAGGATTAAAAACAGCAAGGCTTTCCCACTTGTGCTCTTTTATTGGCTTCAAAATAACTCCAAGCCTTTCTACTTTCATTTTTTATTTTTTATTATGCTTCTGATTTATAAAGTTTTATTCCAAGCACATTTACAAACTAAACCATAGATTAGTTTTATAGTTCTTTGACAATTTTTTACATACTTAAAAAAATGCGCCAGCCGGGATTCCGCTCTTAACTTTTTAGGAGATGTCCATCCTGTTCAAGATAAAAGAAGCTATAAAAAGAAAGAAAGAACTCATAGAAAGAAATAAAATGACATTAACGAAAAAATTCATAGGCACAAAAATGCATTGTTCATGTGAAGCACATAAAAAAGTACCGCTAAAATAATTGAATGTTTCAACATGTGCTTTATGGAGCCATAAGCCAAAAATATGGTAAAGGTTGAGGTAGTTTGACCCAAACAAGTAGCCTAAATCAGCTTTTATTCCTACTCCTTTGCCTATAACTCTTGTCATGAACGGTAGAAAAAATGCACCCATAACTAAAATTAAAAGTAGAGTTATGGCTATACCACTCCTCTTAAAAATGGTTGAAAATAAAATTCCTAAGGATAAAATAAAAATGGCAGGAAAAAAAGAATAAATCCATCCAACTATTGAAGTGACAAGAAGTTTTGAATAAGAAGTAGCATCCATATTCAAATTAAATGAAAAAAAAGAAGGTAAAAGAAAAAAAGAAATAAACGAAAGGAACAAAGAATAAAGTAATAGTCCAACA
>NJDW01000016.1 GCA_002254805.1 Candidatus Pacearchaeota archaeon ex4484_31
AGATTTTAAGTTTTAATTTGATGTTCTGTTTCGAAAAATCTCTTGTCACATCTCCAAGCGTTGTCTCGACAACTCTTCCTATAAGATTATCCGGATTGCTTGTTTCATTCTCAAGATTCAAGAATATGCCGGCAATACTCTTGATAAAAGCTCTTGGCTTGTTAAAGGATTCAGAAATTGCTTCGCTTATAGGAAACATCAGTGAAGACATTTTGATAACAAACTTTTATGAATATGCTGGAATAAAAAGTTCTGAAGAAGCTTTACTAAAAATAGGGGAGCTTATGAACTTGGAAGGAACAAAGAAGGAAATTCTTGATAGAGTAAAGGTTAGGATAGATTCAGCTTTACTTGCTCATCTCGGAACAAAACCAGAAGCAAGAAAAGAAAAAGCCATAATGATATGTAAACTGATCAGGCATTTTTTAACCTGCAAACTCTATGGAATAGAAACAGACAAAGATCATTATGCTAATAAAAGAGTAAGACTTAGTGGCGACTTGCTTGCTGACCTCTTCAGAGTAAACCTAACGATATTTGTTAGAGACTTACAACATAGTTATCAAAAAACTGTAAGAAGAAAAAAGATTTATTCGATAAAAAGTTTGGTTAAGTCAACTTTATTCTCACATAGGATAGAAACAGCTTTTGCAACAGGGAACTGGATCGGACAAAGAACAGGAGTTACACAAAACATGGATAAAACCAATAGGTTAGCTATGTTATCACAGCTTCAAAGAATTGTTTCTTTATTGCCAAGTAAGCAAGAAAACTTTATGGCTAGAACATTACATCCAACTTACTACGGAAGGTTTTGTCCTATAGAAACTCCAGAAGGAACCTCCATAGGATTAAGAAAAAATCTTGCAATGCTAGCTAAAGTCAGTACTGAACCAAAACTTGATGATAAACAAGTTATCTCTATACTTGAAGAAATTGGTTTGAAAAGAAAATGACAGATGTATTTTTGAACGATAGGTTTATCGGAACAGTAGAAAAAGAAAAAGCTTCTTCATTTATTGAAGCTGTAAAAGAAAAAAGAAGGGCTCAGGAACTGCCTTTAGAACTTAGCATAAGGTATGATAAGCATTTAGACAGCATATTCATTGCAACAGATCCTGGAAGGGTTTTAAGGCCTTTGATCGTTGTAAAAAACAAGGAGCCTTTACTTAAGCAACAGCATATAGAAGCATTAAAAAGGAATGAACTAACATGGAATGATTTGATTAACTTAGGAATCATTGAATATGTAGATGCAAGTGAAGAAGATAATCTGTTGGTAGCTAAAAGCATAGAGGAAATAAATGAAGAAACAACACATCTTGAGATAGATCCGATAGCAATGTTCGGTTTACTTCTTTCTCTTGTTCCTTTCGCTAACCATAACCAAAGCTCAAGGCTAGGAAAGGTTGGAAGAGCAAACAAACAAGCTTTAGGATTGTATGCTGCAAACTTTTTAAGCAGGATGGACACAGACGTTAGCATTTTGCACTATCCTCAAAAACCTATAGTAAGGAACTTCGCATATGATGTGATAAATCCTTATCCTAACGGACAAAATGTTGTTGTTGCTGTAATGTGTTATGAAGGCTATAACATGTCTGATGCGATTGTTGTTAACAAAGGTTCTGTTGACAGAGGATTTGCAAGAAGCACTTACTTTAGACCATATACAGCGAATGAATTGCATTATACAGGAAATTTAAAAGATGAAATCTGTGTTCCAACAAAAGACGTTTTTGGTTACAGAACAGAGAAAGCTTATAGAAACCTTGAAGAAGATGGCATCGTTTATCCTGAAGCTGAGTTAAAAGCTGGTGATGTTGTGATAGGAAAAATTTCTCCGCCAAAGTTCATGCTTGAAATGGAAGAGATTTCTTTTGCAAGGACAAAGAAAGAAAACAGCACAACCATAAGGCAAAACGAGGAAGGAATTGTTGATTCAGTGTTTATCACTGTTGATAGTGAAGGCCATAAGCTAGTACAAGTTAGGATGCGCGACAACAGAATTCCTGAAATAGGTGATAAGTTTGCTTCTCCTCACGGTCAAAAAGGAGTTATAGGATTGATAGTTCCTGAAGAAGACATGCCATTTACTGCAAGAGGAATAAAACCAGACATAATATTTAATCCTCATGGCATCCCTTCAAGATTAACAGTAGGCTATCTCATAGAGTTGATTGCTGGAAAGACAGGATGTTTAAAAGCAAAATACATAGATGGAACTGCTTTCCAGAAAAACAAGGTTGAAGAATTTGAAAAAGCTTTGAAAGAACTTGGCTTTAGAGAAGATGGTAAAGAAACTTTGTATGATGGAATCACAGGAAAGCCTTTACAGGTAAAGATTTTCATAGGAAATATGTACTACTTAAAGTTAAAGTACATGGTAGGAAACAAGATACAAACAAGAGCTAGTGGAAAAGTAACGTTGCTTACAAGACAGCCTATAGAAGGTAGAGCTAAAGGTGGTGCTTTAAGACTCGGTGAAATGGAAAAAGATGCTTTGGTTGGTCATGGCGCTTCTTTACTTTTGAAGGAAAGGTTTTCATCAGATAACACAATCGTTTATGTTTGTCCTAACTGTGGCTGTTTCGGAATTCATGACAAAATAAGAAAAAAGGATTATTGTCCTTTATGTAACTCTCATAAGCTTGAACCAATAGAAATTTCATATGCTTCAAAGCTTTTGCTTGAAGAGCTTATGTCTTTGCATTTACTTCCAAGGCTTAAGCTAAAAAACAAGTATGAGGAATAAAATGAAACCGATAGTAAAGCAGATAAAGGAAATCCAGTTTAGTGTAATTTCTCCTGAACAAATAAAGAAGATTGCAGCAAAAAAGATCGTTACTCCAGAGCTTTATGATCTTGATGGATATCCAGTTGATGGCGGCTTGATGGATTTACATTTAGGAGCAATAGGACCTGGAATAAGATGTAGAACCTGCGGCGGAATCCTAAGAGAGTGTCCTGGTCATTTCGGTTACTTAGAACTTGCCAGGCCTGTTTTGCATGTAAAGTTCATGCCTTTGATAGAACTATGTTTAAAAACTACTTGCCCGAACTGTGGAAGAATAATGATAAGTGAAAAAGAATTGAAAGAGCTGGAAAAGGAAAAAAATACAGAAAAGATTGTTGAAAAGGCAAAGAAAGCAAAGAAATGTCCTTACTGTAATGCAACAAAAGAAAAGGTAAAGATCGAAAAACCAACAACAGTTTTTATTGGAAAGAAAAGGTTGTTTCCTGTTCAAATCAGAGAATGGCTAGAAAAAATTCCTGACGATGATTGCAAGCTTCTTGGAATAAATCCAAAGGCTTGTAGACCTGAATGGGCTGTTCTAACACTTTTACTTGTTCCTCCTGTTACAGCCAGACCAAGCATAATACTTGAGACAGGTGAAAAAAGTGAAGATGATCTCACACATAAACTTAGTGATATTGTAAGAGCTAACCAAAGGCTGTGGGAAAACCTGAATGCAGGAGCTCCAGAGGTTGTTATTGAAGATTTATGGGATTTATTGCAGTATCATGTAACAACATATTTTGATAATACATTAAGTCAGGTTCCTGTTGCAAGACACAGAAGCGGACAGCCGTTAAAAACAATCGTAGAAAGAATAAAGGGAAAAGAAGGCCGTATAAGACATAATCTTGCTGGAAAAAGAGTTAACTTTTCTTCAAGAACTGTTGTTAGTCCAGATCCTTTTATTCAACTGAATGAAGTTGGTGTTCCTCTTGAGGTTGCGGAAAATCTAACTGTTCCAGAAAAGGTTACAAAAGAAAATATAGAAAGGCTTAAAGAACTTATCAAAAAAGAAAGTTATCCAAAAGCTTTGTCTATAATAAGGCCTGATGGAAAAAGAAAGAAAATAACAGAGGATACAAAAGAACAGATTCTTGAAGAACTTGATGTTGGTTATGCTGTTGAAAGACAACTGCAGGATGGTGATATTGTTTTGTTCAACAGACATCCAAGCTTGCATAGAATGTCAATCATGGGCCATTTCGTTAAGATTTTGCCAGGCAGAACCTTTAGGATACATCCTGGAGTTTGCTTCCCTTACAATGCTGATTTTGATGGTGATGAAATGAACATACATGTGCCACAAACAGAAGAAGCAAGGGCAGAAGCCAAGATATTGTTGAATGTAAATCAGCATTTGATTTCGCCAAAGTTCAATGCAAATGTTATTGGATGTGTTGAAGATGCCATAACAGGTCTTTACCTATTAACTTCTGCTAAAGAAATCAGTAAGGAAGATGCTACCCAATTACTTGCTCAAGTTAACTGCTTTGTAACGCCTTCAAAAGAAAAGTTAAGTGGAAAGGAAGTATTTTCTTATTTGTTGCCGAAAATAGACTTTGAAGCAAGAAACAGGGCGTGTAAAGGAAAGGCTTGTCCTTACTTTGAAAAATGTAAAAAGGAAAATTGTCCAAACAATGCTTATGTAAAGATAAAAAATGGTAAACTTGTTTCTGGAACAATCGATGGTAAGATAATAGGTGTAGAAACAAACACGTTGATAAGAGAACTCGATAGAAGTGTTGGAAGAGAAAAAACGATGGAATTTTTAAGAAAAGCCTTCTTGCTTGGAGTTATCTACTTAACAAGAACTGGCTTTACAGTTTCACTTTCTGATTTAAAAACAACAAAAGAAGTGGAGGAAAAAACAAGAAAGATCATTGAAGATTCTGAAAGAAAAGCTAAAGAGATAATTGAATCTTACTATAAAGGAACCTTAGAGATAATACCTGGAAAAACACTTGAAGAAAGTAGAGAAATAAAGCTTTTACAATTATTAAATGAAGTAAGAACTCTTGCTGGAAAGGCATTAAGCGAAGTAATCGAAAAGGATAATCCAGCTTACATAATGACTGCTTGTGGTTCAAGAGGTTCTTTATTGTTTTTAACTCAAATGGCTTGTGTTGTTGGTCAGCAATCTTTATGGGCAAAAAGAATCTCCCTTGGTTACAGCCATAGAACTTTATCTTTCTTTAAGCCATATGATTTAAGTCCAAGGGCAAGAGGTTTTATCTACTCTAATTATTTGAAAGGCTTAGAACCAGATGAATTCTTCTTTACTGCAATCACAGGAAGAGATGGCTTGATGGATACCGCATTGAGAACTCCAAAGTCAGGATATCTTTACAGAAGATTACTTAATGCTTTACAAGATTTAAGAATAGAATACGATGGAACTGTAAGGGATTCTAACTATAACATAATACAGTTCAAGTATGGCGAGGATGGAGTTGCTGTTGAAAAAGCACATCTTGAAGAAAAACAAGCCACTCCTGGTGATGCTGTTGGTGTTGTTACTGCAGAAAGCTTTGGTGAGCCCTCAACACAGATGACATTAAATGTTTTCCACTTCGCTGGTGTTTCAGAAATGCAAATCACTTTAGGATTACCAAGACTCATAGAAATCTTTGATGCAAGAAAAAGACCATCAACTCCAAGCATGGAAATTTATTTAGAAAAGGAATACAATAACAAAGAAGGTGCGAGAAAAATTGCAGCAAAGATAAAAGAAATAAAGTTAAAAGATGTAGCAAAAGAAATAGATGTTAACTTTAGTGATGGTAAAATAAACATCATCTTTAACAAAAAGGTTCTTTCTAACCTTAACCTAAGACAAGAAAAAATCATTGAAGCAATAAAAAGTAAGAAAATAAAAGTAAGAAAAACAAATGAAGGTGTTGAAATAAAGGCAGAAAAGCTAAGCTATAAACAGCTTTACAAACTTAAGGAAAAGTTAAAAGACATACATATAGCTGGGATAAAGGGCATAACTCAGGTATTGCCTGTGAAAAGAAAAGAAGGTTATGTGATTTTAACAGCTGGCTCTAACTTAAAGGAAGTTTTAAAAGTTAAAGGTGTTGACAAGAGAAAGACAATTACAAACGATTTCTATGAAATCCAAGATGTGTTAGGCATAGAAGCTGCAAGACAAGCAATAGTGAATGAAGTAAAGAAGGTTATAGAAAAGCAAGGTCAGGAAATAGACATAAGACATATAAAGCTTGTAGCTGATGTTATGACACAAAGTGGAACGATAAAGGGTGTTACTCGTTCTGGAATAATCGAAGATAAAAACTCAGTCTTGGCTAGAGCAAGCTTTGAAACACCGATAAAGCACTTCATCAATGCTTCGATAACAGGTTCTACAGATCATCTAGTTAGTGTTATAGAAAACCTTATCTTCAACCAGCCTGTTCCTGTAGGAACTGGCTTGCCTGGTTTACTTGTGAAGGTAACAAAACCTGAACTGCTTGTGAGAAGCTAAGGAACTAAGATGTCAGAGATCAATGAACTTTTGAATGATATAAAAACAAAGAAGCATTTGTTCGGTCATAGAGAAACCTT
The DNA here is from genome assembly GCA_002254805.1 of Candidatus Pacearchaeota archaeon ex4484_31. Taxonomy (GTDB): domain Archaea; phylum Nanobdellota; class Nanobdellia; order Pacearchaeales; family UBA284; genus EX4484-31. The sequence continues at coordinate 6,365 of NJDW01000016.1, forward strand.
AAAAAATATCGATAAAGTTGAAAGAATCTATATAGCTAGCAATTGTCCAGAGGAAATAATGAAAAAAATAAAGGAAAGGGCAAAAAAAGCTAAGGTAAA
>NJDW01000017.1 GCA_002254805.1 Candidatus Pacearchaeota archaeon ex4484_31
TATAGGTGTGCAAGTCTGGATAGTAAGACCAGATGCTGAGCGACCGGATGCTTTTCGTATAATAAAGAAGGAAGAGCCGGAAGTCCCGGGTTCAAGTCCCGGCCGAGGCATTACTAAGTTTTTTGTCAAGATCAAAAAAAGCAGTTTTCCATAACAATTTTTTATTCTTTAGTTTAAAAAAAGAAAAAAGAAAAAAAGAAAGGTTTATTTCTTTGCCAAAACGATTTCTATGGTTGAGACGTTCACTTTGTTTCCTTCTTTGTTTTCAAATTCCTCTGAGTCAATTTTTATGTCTTTCACACTGACGCCTTGGTCCTTTAAGAAACGCTTTGTTGTTACCTCTGCGACATCTACAGCTCTTGCTATAAACTTGCCTCTTGCTTTTATTGTCACTTCTTTAACTCCCTTTGTTGTGAACTGCATCACAACTGCAGTTACGTAGTTCATAAAAGGTTTTCCACCAACAAAAACAACGTTTTCTTCGTTTGCCATTTTTCACACCTCCATAAGGTTTTTGTTTTGTGTTTTCTAAGCGAATTGCTTAGCATGTTTCTTCTTTAACCTTGCGATGTATCCAGCAATACTATTTCTTGTTTTTTTATCCACATCCAATATTTTTTTTAATATTTCTTTGTTTTCTTCAAATTTATCTGTAAATATAGCTGGAAATTCTTGTAAAAGCTTTTTTGCTGTTCTTTTTATTGTCAAAGGCTTTATTCTTCCCATAGCTTCCCTTTCTTTCTCTTATATCTACCTCTTGTTTCAACCTTTTTAAGTCTTTCTATTATTTTTTTATTATTTTCCGCTTCTTTATAACCTTCAAGAATTGCTTTAAAATAGCATTGCCATCTTTTAAAATGTTTCGCTTTTAAAGCTTCCTTTAACAGATGAAGATCAACAGCCTTATCCTCTATCCTTGCAGAATGAAATGAAAGACCAAAATCAATGAAGTATATAGCTATGTTATTTTTTTCTTCCTTTAAGATCATGTTACTTGTTGTTAAATCATTATGAATGATGTTTGCGTTATGCATCAAAGCGATTCGCTTTCCTATCAACTTACATATCTTCATAGCTTTCTTAACGTTCATTGCATCTAAGCACTCACTTAAAAGCTTGCCTTTTACAAATTCCATCTCTATTTCAAAATCTCTAACATCTTTTATTTTTGGAACATCTATCACTTTAGATGCTTTCTCCATTATCCTACTTTCATGTCTTGTTCTCATTTTTCTTAACAAGAAGTCAAGATCTTTATGCCTATAACTTTTTTTTATCCTTCTTTTTATCAACCTGTCATTTCTCTTTATAAGTATGGCTTCAGCACCTCTAGCTATGATTTCTTCAGACATTGTTAATAGCTTTTTGCTATGTAAACAACAACATTTGCTTTTTTTCCACAAACTATACAATTTCCTTCTGGCTTTTCATTTATGTCAGCCCTCATGCCCCTTACTCTAGCTCCAATATTTTTTTCAATTTTTTCAGCACATTTCGTTCCTTCTTTGTTTATAGAACAAAAATTACATCTAGCAATCTTTCCTTCTTTGATCGCTTTTTGTAATTCATCAAAGTTTTTTGCTTCAACTATCTTATTTTTGAACCATCTCTTAGCTTTCTTTTTAAGTCTTTCATCGAGTTTTTTTCCTTCTTCTTCAATTTTTTTCGCAAGCATTTTTTCTTCAATTTTCTTTTTTTCTTTCAAATCCCTCAAAAATAGAGTAAGTTTCTTTTCCTTTATTTCTTTCTCACCAATTTCTATTCTTAAAGGGACTCCTTTCATTTCCCAAAAAAAGAACTTTTCTCCAGGAGTTTTGTCTTTTAAATCAACAGTAGCTTTTATTCCATAGCTTCTTAATTTTTTTTCAAGCTCTAAGGCTTTTTTCACAACTTTTTCCTTGTTTTTTTCTACGAAGATAGGAACAATTACTACCTGGATTGGTGCTATGGAAAAAGGTAAAACCAAACCAGAATTGTCTCCATGAACGGCTATGACAGAGGCAAGTATCCTAGAGATGCAAGGTCCGTAACATGTTTGCCAAACATATTTTGTTTTTCCTTCCTTGTCCTTAAACTTTATTTCAAAAACCTTAGCAAATCCTTGGCCTAAGAAATGCGTGGATGGCTGCTGTATTACCTTTCCATCTGGCATCAAAGAATCAGAACCGATCGTATAAATTGCACCAGCAAACTTATCCCATTCAGGTCTTTTTAAAGGCAAGAAAGGAACTCCAAGCTTTTCTTCCATTACAGCCCTTGTTATTTCTATATCTTCTTTTATTTGTTTTTCAGCTTCTTCTCTTGTTTCAAAACAGTTATGTGCTTCTATCCAATAAAACTCACGACTTCTTATCAAAGGTCTTGTAGCTTTTGTTTCATAACGCCAAACCTGAGCTCTTTGGTAAAGTTTTAACGGAAGGTCTCTGTAGCTTCTTATCCATAGTGAGTAGAGCTGGTAGAAGGCAGTTTCAGATGTTGGCCTTAAAGCAAGTTTTTCAATTCTTTTCTTCCCAGCCTCTGTTACCCAAAACACTTCAGGAACAAATCCTTTAACATGCTGAGCTTCTTTTTCAAAATTCTCTTTTGGTATCAACGAAGGAAAGATGCACGGAAGATGTCCATAACTCTGTAGTTTTTCTTCAAAAAGTTCATATATCTTTTCTATCATCATCGTAGCAAAAGGTCTAAAAACCACAAACCCTTTCAGGTTATACCTTAAATCAACTAACTCAGCCTTAACTATTATCTCAGAAAACCATCTGCTAAAATCCTTTTCCTTATCAATGTTAAATGTTACCTTTTCTGTCCCCTTTCCTTTTCCCATTCTTTTTTAATGACTTTTCATTTTTTAAATTTTTCAAGTTTTTTAACCATCTTCTGAATTCGATTTCAATTACTTTTATGTCTTGTCCAAAAACCCCAGCAAAAGCATCTTCTGGCTTTCTTTTATTCAGCAATCTGATGAACTTTAAAATTTTCTTTTTTCCATATTTTTTATTAAGATAGGAGAAGAAATTGCTGCAATATGCATATGGGTTGTCAAGCTTGTACCAATCTTCATAAGTTTGTAACTTTCTTAGGTTAACAAACTTCTTAGGTTTTATTTTATCACCAAAAGCTATAAATTGACAGATTCCTTCTTCTACCCAGACAGGAATTCTTTTTTTAACAATCTTTTTAATAAAAATATGACATATTTCATGAAGCATCACCTTAGAAAATTCTCTTTTTTTATGTCCTCTAGAAGGAAAAAGTTCTTTGTCTAACATGATTACAGTATTTTTATTGTAGAACCCTACAGCATACCAAGGAACATTGCTTGAAAGCTTATTGATGAGCTTAATATTTTTAATTATTTTTAGCTTTATGTTTTTTGGTTTTATCCCAAAAAAATTGCAAGCTTTCATGTAATTCTTTTTAAACTCAATCTGATAGTTCATTTCTAAATAAGGAAGAAAAAAATAATAAATTTTTTGTTTCTTGAGAAGCAAATCAAACTTCTCAACTGCTCAATACTGAACAATGAGCTGATAACTAATGAGCAAACATTTATACACTAGAATTATAGTTATGAGATGGTAAGATTAAAGACTTGGGATGATATAAAAAAGTTTGACGATATAATTCTGCCAGAAGAAAAAAAGATAATTTCAGAGTTAGAAAAAAGATTAAAGAAGAAATGTCCTTATCTACGAAAGGAAGGAAAATATTTTTATTATTGTGGATTAAATCTTCCCGAACAAATAGATAAGAAGCCATCGCCTTCTAATCCAATATATCAAAGACATGTTGATTTAGCAACATTACAGTTACATTGTATGGATAATTTTGAAACATGCTGTCTTTATTCAGGAAAGCTTAAAAGATAGACGAGCAAAAAATTTAAATAACATTAGATTTGAATTACATAATGAGTGTTCTGGAAAAAGAGGAAGAAAGAGAGAACGTTATAGATATTTTGAGAAAAACTAAGAAAGCTATGAAAACAAAAGATGTTGTTTTGCTGAAAGAACTTTCAAGCAGAACCATACATTCAGCTTCAATATACAAGGATGTGGATTCTGTTATGGTCGCTGTTGTTGTTTATGCTTTAAGTAAAATTCTAGAAAGAAAAAAATATACAACATACAAAGACTGGCCAAAGTTTTTTGAAAAAGTAAACAAAGCAATAGAAAAAGCTCTGATAGCTATCGAAAATAAAGATTTAAAGACGTTTAGAGCAAGCTTAAAAGAAATAAGAAGTGCAGTAAACATACTCTCTGGCCGTTTAAAGAAATACATCAAAGAGGTTTTTAGAAAAGCTAAGATAAACAAAGCATCAAGAATTTATGAACATGGTATCTCAGCATCTCAAACAGCAAAGCTTTTAGGAATTACTGAATTTGAACTTGCAGAGTATGTTGGAAATACAGGAATAGCAGATGTAGACCTAAGCATTACGATGCCTATAGAAAAAAGGATAAAGCTTGCGGAAAGCCTTTTTGAGGAAGAATGATAAAAACAAACAAAGCATTAATTTTTGATTCAAGCGCAATAATTACTTTGGCTTTGAACGATCTACTTTACATATTGAAGCCTTTAAAACAACTTTTTAAAGGCTCGTTTTTCATACCAGAAACTGTGAAAAAAGAAGTTATAGATACGCCGTTAAAAGGAAAAAGATTTGCACTTGAGGCACTTAACATTAAATTGCTGTTGGATGAAGGAACAATAGAAGAAATATCAACAAAAGAAATAAAAAATGAATCAGTAAAGGTTTTGAGGTTAGCTAACACAACTTACAAAGTAAATAATCAATTTATCAGCATAATCCATGAAGGAGAAGCTTCTTGTCTAGCATTGTACAAGCTCTTAGATTCAGAAAAGAAAGCAATTGTATGTGATGAAAGAACAACAAGGATGCTTTGCGAAGCACCACAAAACCTAAAAGAATTATTACAAAGAAAACTGCATAAAAAAGTTGAAATGGAAAAAGAAAATTCAAAGTTTTTTGAAAAAATAAACCTGATACGTTCATCAGAACTTTGTTACATAGCTTACAAGAACGGAATAATTAAGTTACCAACGAACTATGTAAAAGGAATAGAAGCAATTTCTTATGCTTTAAAGTTTAAGGGATGTGCGATTTCAACAAAGGAAATAGAAGCAATGAAAAGATTAAGGTTTTAAGGCCTTAGTGCTATGACCAAGTCTCCTTTTACCAAAATTGTCTCAGCTTTTGGTTTGTAAATCCATTTGTTTTTTCTTTTTACTGCAAGAACATCTGCTTTGTGCTTCTCTTCTATTTCCTTTACTATCACTGCTCTATTTATTTTTTGCATGAAGAACTTTTCTTTAGCATCGTTCAATGCCTTTCTTTCAACCTCATGTACAGCAGTCCCTTCTAATAGCTCTTTTACTATCTCAGCACTGATATCAGTAATCATTTCTGAGGATGTAGCAAGTCTAAGTAATCCCATCAATTCCTTAGCTTTTTCATGCTTTGCTGCTTTTAATGTTTCTTTCTCAATTTCATCCCTAAGCTTGTCAGCTTCTTCTTCTATGTGCATAACCTCCTTCGCTATTTCTTTACTTCCGAACAAAATAGCACAATAAGCAAGATCAACACTCAATACACATAAGTCTTTTAACTCTGAAAGCATCTCCTTAACGTTTTTTCCCTTCATCTTTCTATAATATGTTAATTTTTTTCTTTTTAAGTTTAACTAAATAGCATGAAAACTTTTACTGTTAAAAATAAAGCGAGTATTGAAAACACATCAGATATGGAAGTGACTGAAGGCATCAAGATGTTGTCTGGATCATGTCCTTTTCTAAAGCTGAGAAAAGCGATCGATGAAGTAAGCACCATTATAAAGATATCTGAAAGAAATCCTGCTATCATAGGAATGAGAATAAATTTTACTATTCCCATTGAAGTAAAACCAAAGATGATGCAAGCAAAGTGGGCTATGATACCTATAACAATTGATGAGACATAAAGAGCTTCTTTTTTCCTTTTCATTTTACTTAAGTTTTTAAAATTGAAAACTTTATAAAAATATGCTAAAGGAAGCTCTTTTTTATGAGAAACTAAAAAACAAGCTTGTAAAATGTAAGCTTTGTCCAAGAGGTTGTGTTATAAAACCAAATGGCTATGGAAACTGTAATGTAAGAAAAAATGTTGATGGAAAGCTCTATTCTATGGTTTATGCTAAGCCAGTTTCTATAGCTTTTGATCCTGTTGAAAAAAAACCTCTGTTTCATTTTCTTCCAGGAGAAAGAGCTTTGAGCATAGCAACAGTAGGTTGTAATTTTCATTGTGTTTACTGTCAAAACTGGGAAATAAGTCAAGCAAAGCCTAACGAAGTTCCTTTTTCTTTGGTTTATCCTGAAGAGATAGTTAAAAAAGCAAAGATACATGAATGTAAAATAATTTCTTATACATATACTGAACCAACAGTTTTTTATGAATATATGCTTGATATCGCTAAGTTAGCAAAAAAGGAAAAAATAAAAAACACGACAGTAACAAACGCATTTATCAATAAAGAGCCTTTAAAAAGGCTTTGCAAGTTTCTTGATGCCAGCAACATTGATTTTAAAGGACCAGAAAAGCACTATCAAGAGCTATGTGGAGGATGGAGAAAACCTGTAGAAGAAGCAATAAAAATAATGTACGAAAACAAAGTATGGATAGAACTAACTTATTTGATAATACCGGGTCATAATGATAAAGAAAAGGATATAAGAGAAACAGTTAAATGGATAAAGGAAAACTTAAGTGTAGAGGTTCCTTTGCATTTCACAGCATTTTACCCAGCTTATAAAATGCTGGATAAAGAAGCAACAAAACCTGAAACAGTAATAAAAGCAAGAAAAATTGCAATAAAACTAGGTTTAAAATATGTTTATACTGGAAACATCATAGATGAAGAAGGATCAACAACGTATTGTCCTGAATGTAAAAAACCTTTGGTAAAAAGAACAGCTTTCTATTCAGTTGAAAATAAAATTGTTGATGGAAAATGTCCTTACTGTAACACAAAAATCGCTGGAGTCTGGAAATAAAAGATGAAGTTAATGAAGCTACCAAGCTTCATAATTTTTCTAATTC
>NJDW01000018.1 GCA_002254805.1 Candidatus Pacearchaeota archaeon ex4484_31
ACTTTTCCTTTCTTCACTGTTTGAATAGAAAAACACTTCATGTTTTGCTATTTCTCTTGTTGAAGCAACACCCTCAAGAGAAATTACTTCTTTTGCATTTACTTCTTTTGCAAGTTCTATTATTGCATCAGCAAGCCTCCATTCCATTCCTTCTACAGGAGTAACTGCCTGAACAATCATTATGTTTGTTTTTTTATCATAAAAAATCTCTAAAGGATAGATTACGTTAGCTTTATGGATTGCTGCTATCGGCAAAAGCTTATCGCTTACTATCCTTCCTATCGGCTTAGCATTTAGATGCTTTATCAAGTACTCTGTCACTATCGTACTAACAAATCCAAAACCTGGAAATCCTTCAATTATGATAGGCTCTTTTGGTTTTTCCTCAAAAAATTCTATTGTTAAAGCTTTCCTCTCTTTTTTTTCCATACACTTTTTTGTTTAGCTATCTTTATAAAGTTTTTGATTGTCATCAGCTATGGAGAAAATGGAAAAAACAGTTTATGTTGAAGGCTATGGATGTACTGCTAACCAAAACAACCTTGAAATAATGTGCGGTTTACTAGAAAGGAATGGCTTTATCATTGTAAAGAATCCTAACATAGCTAGGATTGCTTTGATCAATACTTGTATCGTTAAGGGACCAACAGAACAGAGGATGATTTACAGAATAAAAGAACTTGCAAGAAGGTTTAGACATTTGATTGTTAGTGGTTGCATGGTAAACGTAAATCCAGATAAAGTGAAGGAAATAGCAAGAAAGGTTAATGAAAATGTTGTTGTTTCTCTTGTTGGAACAAATCAAATTTTGAACATTGTCAAGGCTGTAAAAAACAATATAGAGAACAAACAAAAAGACTTTTTAGAAAGAAGAAAAGAAATCAAGCTTTGTGTTCCAAAAAGTTATAAAAATAGGGTTGTAGGAATAACACAAATAAGTGAAGGTTGTATAAACAGATGTTCTTTTTGCGTGGTTAAAATAGCTAAGGGAAATCTTTTTAGTTATCCGCTAAAAAGAATAGTTGAAAACATAAAGAGAGATTTGGCTAGCAAATGCAAGGAAATATGGATTACAAGTCAAGACAATTCTAGTTATGGAATAGATAAAGGAAAACAAATGTTGCCTGAGCTTTTAAAAAAAATTACTTCAATCAAAGGCAAGTTTCTTGTTAGGGTTGGGATGTGTAACCCAGCTACGGTTAAGCCAATAGTAAATGAGCTTGTAGAATGCTATGAAAATGAAAAGATATTCAAGTTTTTACATTTACCTGTACAAAGCGGTTCAAACAAAATACTTTCTTTGATGAACAGAAATTACAAAGTTGAGGACTTTAAAAAAATCGTAAGGAAATTTAAGAAGAGGTTTCCTGAAATGACACTTGCTACAGACATAATCGTAGGTTTTCCATCAGAGACAGAAAAAGACTTCAAGAAAACAATAGAGCTTGTAAAGGAAACAAAACCAGTGGTTGTGAACATATCAAGGTTTTGGTCGATGCCAGGAACACAAGCATCTAAGATGGAACAACTAGATGAAAAAACAAAGAAAAAAAGAGCAAAGGAATTGATGAAATTGCATTTGAAAATTGCTGAAGAGGAAAACAAAAAGTTTATCAACAAGGAAACTGAAGTGCTCATAGATGAGAAAGGCTTTAACAATAGCTGGATCGGAAGAGAAAAAAATTACAGACAGGTAGTTGTTTTCTCAAAAGAAAAGCTTCTTGGAAAATTTTGTAATGTAAGGATAGAAGAGGCAAAAAGCCATTATCTTATAGGCAAGAAAAAATGAAAAAGAAAAATAAAACTAAATAATTTTTACTTTACCTTTACACCTCTTTTTTGAGCGGTTGCTTATTTTTTTCCTACAGGCTTCATCGATTTCCACTGAGCTTCAAACAATTGCTGTAATGCCGTTGCAAAGAAAGGGCTGTTTACCCATATTCCTACATCGTAGCTAGGATGAACTTCTTTGTCATCAAGCACCATCATCAATGCTTCCTTGCCATCAACAAGAACAAATCTTGAGTTTGTTTTACCGCTTCTCACTTCAGCTATTTTACTAAGTTCTTTGACAACATCTGCATTCTTTGCTGTTACTGGTGCAGCTATCTTTATGCTAACTCCCTTTCTTTTTGCTCTTTGTAAAGCACTTTTTAATGATTCAACCTTTCTTAACAATCCCTCTTCTGTTGTTGCTATCACCAAGCTTTTTTGCGCGTTCCTTATCATCATATCAAGATGGTTGTAAAGGTTGTGTCTTCCTCTTATTGCTCCACTTAAGTCAGTTGGGTCTACATACTTTATGCCCTGGTTAAATAACTTATTCAGTTGCTCTAGTACATCAGAACCCTTAAGTTCATCAAGTCTTTTACACATTTCTTGGGCTCTTTTCATAACATTCCTTTTAACTCTTTCTATAACTTCAGAAGGTTTTATTGCTACAAACTTTATCGGCTTCCCTAGTTTCATCACGATAAAACCTTTTTTTTCTAAAGACTCTAGGATATCGTAAGTTCTGCTTCTTGGAACACCACTGATATCGCTAAGTTCTCCTGCAGTTGATACTCCTCTAGAAAGCAAGGCTGTCCATACCTTTACTTCATACAAATTCAAATCGAAAATCTTTCGCAACCTGCTCAAAAATTCTTCTTTCAAAACCATTTTATCTACTTTTCAGCAATTTGCGTTAACCCTTTGTTTGATAAAACCAACATACTTACTTAACATTTCCTTAAGCTTAGAAGAGCAGTTTATAAAAAGCTCTATCCTTTGTTCCTTTACAAGACCAGCCTTTTTTCTTGCAGCCTGTACAAACCTTACTATTTCTCTTGCGAATCCTTCGGCTTCAAGTTCTTTAGTAAGCGTAGTGTCTAGCTCTACAACTAAAGATTTTCCTTTCTTTATCTCTACTTTTTTAACATTTACTTGTCTTGCAATCACTTCTAAGAAGTCTTTTTGTAGAGGTTTTTCTAATGTTACTGTTAACTTGCTTAGAGGCCATCTTATTCCTATCTTTGCTTCAGACCTTTTTGCCAGAGCCTTTTCAATAACTTTTAAGACAGTTGAAAAATCTTTTTCAAGCTTCTTGTTAATTTTCTTTTTTTCTGCTTTTGGCCACATGCATAGATGAATGCTTTCTTCCTTTAACTTAAATTCTTTCCTTAGCTCTTGGTAGATGGCTTCTGTGATGAAAGGACAAATCGGAGAAAAAAGCTTTATAGAGTTAAGTAAAACATAATAAGTTGTGTAAAGTACTGCAAGTCTATCTTCATCGTTTTTACTAACTATTTTTTCTCTTACTAAATGAATATAGGTTCTAGAAAGTTCAAGGAAAAGCTCTTCTATAGGCTTTATCGTTTCATCTATCCTGTAGCAATCAAAGAGTTTTGTTACTTTTTCTATCACGCTATTACATCTTGAAACCATGTATTTTTCTTCAAGCCCTAGCTTTGGCTTTATCCTTTCTGGATTTGCTTTTAACAATCTTGCTAGATCAAGCACATAGTTTTTTAAGTTCCATAACACGTTTAGGTTTTTTCTTTTCTGTTCTAGCTCTTTCCATACAAAGTTTATGTTTTTTCCAGCATTTGTTTCACACATGTAATAACGAAGTAAATCTGAGCCGCTCTTTTCTATCACTTCATAAGGCGAAATAATATTTCCTAAGCTCTTTGACATTTTCTTTCCTTGCCAATCGAGAATCATTCCATGCATGTAAACAGCTTCATAACAGTGCCTTTTTAAAGCAATAATGGAACAGATCAACAGCATGGAAAACCAAAGCTTTATCTGTTCTGTTGCTTCCAAAATGAGTTTTGCTGGGAAGAAAACCTTAAACAGGTCTTTCCTTTTTGGATAGTACAAGCAATTCCATGATGCAGTTCCAGAATCAAGCCAAACATCTAAAACATCAGGAATTCTGTGAGCGGTTCCTCCACAAGAACATTTCAGCTTAACTTCATCGATCCAAGGCTTATGTAAATCTTCTGGAACCTTGTTTATTGCCTTTTTTTCTAGTTCTTTAATAGAACCTATTACAATAGGCTTTTTACATTTTTCACATATCCATATAGGCGCTGGAGTTCCCCAAAACCTCTGTCTTGTTATAGAAATATCCTTCAAGTTTTTTATCCATTCATCAAAGGCCTCTTTTCCCCATGCAGGAACCCATAGAACCTTTTTGTTAAGCTTTAACATTTTATCGATAAGATCTTCTATTTTCAAGAACCATTGTTCTGTTGCTCTAAAAATCACAGGTTTATGACATCGCCAGCAGAAAGGATAATCATGCTCTAAATAAACTTCGGCTACAAGCAAGCCTTTTTTCTTTAACATCTCAACAATCTTTTCATCATCATCTTTAGCTACGAAGCCATCAAAAGGTTCAAGATCTTTGAAAATGCCTTTCTCATCCAAGGTGTTGAACGTAAACAGCTTATATTCTTTACCTACCTCAAAATCCTCAGGACCGCATCCAGGAGCACAATGAACAAGTCCTGTTCCGATGTCTGTTGTTACATACCTCTCTGATAAAACAACTGTAAAAGCATTCTTGTATTTTCTTTTTATTTCATCGCATCTTTCCTTTAATTCATAGTAGAAAGGATGAACATAGCTTAAGCCTTCAAGCTTTTTTCCTTTAATTTTTTCAACAACCTTAAGTTTTTTGTTAACGTTTTTTTCAACTGAACTAAGAAGTTCTTCAGCAATGATAAAAAACTCGTTATCGCTTTTTACCTTCACATAATCTGCTTTTGGATTGACCATGACAGCCAAGTTAAACGGTAATGTCCAAGGTGTTGTTGTCCAAATTAATAAATACTCTTTTTGCTTTCCAGAAACAGGAAACTTGACAAAAATGCTTTTTTCCCTAACTCTCTTGTATTCAAGTTCATGTTTAGCGAGTGTTGTTTGACAGTTTTTGCACCAACTTACAACCTTCTTGCCTTTGTAAAGTCTTCCTTGTTTATAAGCTTGTTTTATCAAAAACCAAACACCTTCAATGAAATCATTTTCTATTGGCTTGTAAGCGTTTTTGTAATCAAGCCAAACACCTATCCTTTCAAGATCTTTGCTCATTCCTTCTGCAATTTCATTACTAAAACTTATACATTCCTTCACAAACCTACCTATGCCAAATTTTTCTATAGCCTGTTTATCGATCAAGCCCAGTTTCTTTTGAACAGCATTTTCTGTTGGTAATCCATGCATGTCATAGCCTGCCCTATCCCAAACATTAAATCCTTGCATTCTTTTGTAACGTAATATTATGTCTTTTAACGAATTGTTCAATGCCTGTCCTATATGCAATCTTCCTGATGTATATGGAGGACCCTGCAAGAAATAGTAAGGCTTTCCTCTCTTGTTTCTTTCCTTCACCTTTCCATAAATATCTTTTTCCTTCCAGAATTTCAACACAAAACTTTCAACTTCTTTCGGCTTGTACATTTTTTAATATAGCAAGGTTTTCTTTTAAATTTTTTGAAAAAAAGAAAAAGAAAAAACTACCATTCCTCTTCAAAATCTTCAAAGTATTCGTCCTCGTCTATAGGTTCAGCTTCTGGCTCCTCCAAAATTTCTTCACTTTCTTCGAGCTCTTCAATTTCTTCATCGTCAAGTTCATCAAGCTCTTTTTCCTTTCCTTTCTTTTTTTTCGCTGCCATTTTAAATTTTAGAACACTGTCAGAGCCTTTATAAATCTTTCTTTTTTATTCCCTCTCTTTTTACCTTTTCTTTACAAGTTCATCCTTTTTCAGCAAAGAAATCGCTGCTTTCTCGCCAATGATAACCACTCTTATTATCTTTTCAGGATTCTCTAAGTCAACATTTGGTTTATCCACAACTTCTGTTAGCTGAATTATCAAGTCCTTTGGCCATTCCTTTGTTGTTTTCCTCTTGCTTAGATCCATCTTCCATTTTTCCTCTTCTCCTATACCTTCCTGCAGTTCCTTTATATGCTTCTTCATCTCTTCTATTTCTGCTTTACACCACCTGTCAACAGGCCACCAAAAAAACGTGTATTTAAACTTTTCATCTTCTAGAGATGCTATAGCTTTTACAGCTTCTCTTGGATTGCTTACTTTAACAAAAGCCATTCCTTCCTCTACACTTATGATTTCTGGCTCTTCTCCAATTTCTCTTAGCACTTCTTCTATTTCCGCTCTTGCAGCTTCTTTATGTGTTGGCTCAAATGTGACGAGCAAATTTGCTTCTTCCATTTAAACACCTCCTCATTTACCAGAATTTTCAGGTATAAATAGTTTACGCTTTTGAGATTTAAGAAATAATCTTTTTGAATTTATCTCTAATCTTTCTGATATTTTCAGCATTAAGTTTTTCCATATAATCAAAAACCTCAGCATTAAAATGTTCTGCTGCTCTTATCATTTGTTTAACATCTTCCTCTGCTATTTTGAAATCAACATAGTATTGCTTATCTATCCTCTCTTCTTTAGCTTCTAATATTTCAGAATTGTCCAAACCGAAAAGCTCTTTCAAAAGAATTATCGAGACTGTGTGATTCTCTGACTTTATACCAACTCTGAACAAAAGAGCAAGTAAAGAATAATACATACTATAATAAGCCATTGAAATTGCCTCTTCTAACTTTTTATTTTTCAACAAAATCTTTGCAGATTCCAATAACTTGATGATTTTTCTAAGTATGCTTGTTTAACTTCTTCACTTGGCTTAACAAGTTTAACTTTCCTTCTTCTAACAGTTTTTTAAATAAAATTGATTTTTTCATAGTAAAGATCAACTCCTTTTATTATGACATGTTCTTTTTCAATTTCTTTAATAAGCAAGTTTTTCCTGTCAAACTTCCCTATTTTAACACTTACCCTTGAATCTATTTCTTCAATTTTTCTTTTTATATTCCTGCTCTTTGTTTCTATATAAATATCTATATCACTTTCTTTTGTTGCTGTTTTTCTTGCGTGAGAGCCAAACAAAATTGCTAATTTTATTTTTTTATTTTTGATTATCTCTTGAAATATTTTTCTTAAGTAAGGATATTTTTTCAAGATTTCGAGCAATTTGTAATGTTCTGTTATCAGTACAAACTGAAAAGCTTCCAGAGTTTTTTTCAAAAAATAAACTTTGTTCCTTCCTTCTTTTCTGTAATCCACAACATTTTCATTAAACAACTCATTGATTTTTCTTGCTATTGTTGTTTGGTTTGTTTCAAGTTCCTTAGCTAGACCTCTAATATGGTTTTCTTTCTTCAGCAGAGATTCCACAATTTTTATTTTGTAATAATTTTGTGACATATGTAACATTATTGTTACAATAGTATTTAAATCTTTCTATCAGCATGCCGCGAAACCAAACATAACATTGGAATTTAACGAAGATTGCCGATAGGCAAAGTTTAAGAGGGTGTGAAGCGGAAAGAAGTGAACAAGGAGGTTGATATCGACTAGCTACACACATGTGGCTAGTAAAGATATCAAGAAACCTGCTGACAATAATTTAACAGAACCTCTTTTTTACCTTGCCATCATCTTACGCCTTCTTCTTTCTCTCTTTTCTCTTCTCATCCTTTTTCTTTGCCACTTCCAGCGCATTTGCCATCTTTTTTTCCATCTCCTACTTGAGCGCTTCATTTTATAGCCTTCTTGAATTCATCCATCAATTTTGAACTTGTTTTTTGTAATTTTTCTATCGTAGCTAGAAGAACCTTTCTAGCATTTTTTCCGTTTGTTTTTAAAACCAAAATAGGGTTCTTTGTTGGATGTTCTCTGTGCCAAACAGCTAACGTTGTTGCCTTATCTTCCCACAAGGCATTTCTAAGTAATTCAGCAATCGTTAAGTTATCTAACTCAAGCTGGATTTCTTCCTTACTTTCTTTGATCAACTTTACTTGCATCTTTGAAAGTATAAATCAGGATTTAAAAATCTTCTTATTTGTTTAGTTCTTCTTGCTTTCTTGACTCTTCTTGATCCTCTTTCTTTTCTTCCTTCCTTTTACTACCATCACCCAAATCCTCTTCTTCCATTTTTTTCTTCAGTTCGATCAGATCCCTTATTTTTATGTGCTTTGTGCTTTCTATTTTAAAATCAAGCTTTATCGGTTTAGAGCTTTCATTTTCTTTTATTCCAGCCATCTCAGAAAGCCTTTCCCTAACGCTTAATCTTCTTTCCTCTTGGATCGGTTTTGGCTTCTCTATCTTTATCGCTCTATTTATCATTATACATCTTTCACACAACCTTTTGATTTTACCGTCGAGAATAGCATCATAAAGCTTTCCTTTACATTTACATTCTTCACAAACTTCCATAAAAAAGAAATTTTTTAAACTATTAAAATTTTTTGTTACAATGGCTTTAACATTTGATAAGTACCAAAAAGAAAGTAGGAAAACTGCTGTTTATCCTAACCCAGGAAAAAACTTTATCTATCCAGCCTTAGGCCTAGCAGGCGAAACCTGGGAA
>NJDW01000019.1 GCA_002254805.1 Candidatus Pacearchaeota archaeon ex4484_31
TAGCATTTCAGGAAATAGCAACAAAGGCTGAAGACTTCTATGATTATGAAAGGAAAATACTTGAAGTAAAGCCTGAAGAAGTTAGAAAGATAGCAAGAATAAAGAATTATTCTTTAGCTGTTATTCTTCCAAAATGATTTTGGTAGAGGTTCCTGTCACGAGTTTAGAAAAAACAAAAGGATGTGAAAGAGCACCGTATGAAATAACAAAAAAGTTAGATGAAATATGGAGCAACGAAGAAGGTAAGCAACTAAGTTACAAGATAGAAAGGATAGCTGAAAAAAATATTTTTGAAAAAAGCATTGATATTTTAAAAGCAGCTAAAGGAAATGAGAAAGTAATTTTTATCGGGGGTGATCATTCAATCACTTTTCATACGTTCAAAGCTTTTAATGCTTGTTTTGAAGATTCTGCCATCGTTGTTTTTGATGCTCATGCTGATTGCATGAAACCAAAAAAAATAGAAAAACCAAATCATGAAGAATGGCTAAGGACTTTGGCAGAAAAGTTTGTTGACCCAAAAAGAATCTTTCTTGTTGGTGCAAGAAATAACGATATAGAAGAAATAGATTTCTTAAAGAAAAGTAAGATAAATTTATTTTTTGTAAATGAATTTGCTGAAAATTTGAATAATGTAAAGGAATTGATGGAATCTGTAAGGAGCTTTAAAAACCTATACGTTAGTATTGACATTGATGTTGTAGATCCTGCGTTTGCTCCTGGAACTACATATCTAGAACCTGCAGGATTTAGTGCAAGAGAAATCGTATATATAATTCAGCATTTAAAGCTCTTGAAAAATTTAAAAGCCCTTGACATAGTAGAGGTAAATCCTGAAAAAGACATAAATGGATTAACTGTAAAGCTTGCTGCTAAGCTGATAGCTGAAATGAAATGAGAAGTTTTATAGCAATACAGCTTCCAAAAAAAGTAAGAGAAGAATGTATAAAAGTTCAAGAAAAAATAAAAGATTTTGTAAAAGCTAAGTTCGTAGAAGAAGAAAACTTTCACATAACCTTAAAGTTCCTTGGAAACATAGATGAAGAAAAAGTAAAAGAAATCAGTAAAACATTAAAGGATTTGCATTTCAAGCCTTTCAAACTAAAGCTATGTAACTTAGGTGTTTTTCCATCTGAAAAGTTTGTTAGAGTAATTTGGATCGGTGTTAAGCCAAAAGAAAAACTTTTGGAATTGCAGAAAAGGATAGACGATTGTTTAGCTACTATTGGCTTTAAAAAAGAAAAGAGATTTGAGGGACATATCACAATAGCAAGAATAAAGTATGTAAAGGATAGGAAGTCGCTTTTGGAAGAACTTAGAAAAACAAAACCAAAAGATGTAGAGTTTGAAGTTAAAAGCTTTGAGTTGAAAAAAAGTACATTGACAGAAAAAGGGCCTATCTATGAAACGCTTTCTGTTTTTTCATCATAAGGCTTTTCAACCAAATTCTTTATTATCTCTGCCTTTTTCTTTCCAAGCTTTTTTATCTTGGTAAGTTCTGCTACGCTAGCATTTACAACATTTTTTATTGTTTTAAAACGTAAAAGCAGTTCTTTAGCGATTGTTGGTCCTACTCCAGGAAAACCTTCAAGAATGAACTGCTGTTGTTCTGCAATACTTAAAGCTCTCTTCTTTGCTTTGAAACTTATTTCTCTTGGCTTTTTTTGTTGTTTTTTATCAAGCAATATAAGGAAAGAGGCTGTATCTTCTGCATTTCTTGTAAAAATAACAGGAATCCCAAAATCAAACAAAATGCTTAGTAACATTCCTCTGATTGCATTTTCATTAAAATTCATACAATAGATTTCATCAAAATTTTCTATCAAAAGAAGCTGTTTTGGATATTGCTTAAGTTCTTCAAGTTGCCTTAAAAGTCTTTTATTTACCATCGAAGTAATGAAGTCTTTTGCTGTTTTTCTTTCTATTCCTATATCGCCTATAACATAGTCTCCGACCTCTAGCTGCTTCATTTCTATCTTTGCATTCCTTTCAAGAAGCTCTGCAACTACCAAACTATTTTTTTCTCTTTTATCCACAACGATCATAATCAAACATTTGATTAATATTTTTTAATTTTTATGTTAAAAGAAAACTTTTTGAGAACAATTATGCTTAAAAGTAAAAGATTTTTTATAGAAATAATGAAAAAAACAAAAAAGCCTTACACAAGACCTGAAAAGGACATTTATTATTTAAATATTGCTAGACAGGTAAGTAAAAGAAGTACTTGCCTTAGAAGAAGATTTGGAGCAATAATCGTAAAGGATGATGCAATCATAGCTACAGGTTATGTTGGAGCTCCAAGAGGAACTCCTAACTGTATTGATTTAGGAAAGTGCTTAAGACAGGAACTAAACGTACCTTCAGGCCAGAGATATGAGCTTTGCAGAAGTGTTCATGCAGAGGCAAATGCAATAATAAATGCTGCAAGAAGTGGTGTTAGTGTTCTTGGAGCAAAGATGTATGTGTTTGGAGAAAACCCTGATGGTAGTATAGCTGAAGTAAAGCCATGTAAAATGTGCAGAAGGATGATAATAAATGCTGGAATAAAAGAAGTTATAGTTCCTTGGAGAGGAAAAGTTAAAAGGTATCTTGTGAAAAATTGGGTGAAGGAAGCAAGAAGGGATCCTTTCAAAGAAGTTAGAGAAGCCGGCTACTAACTATCTACTAAAGACTGAAATCTGTAAGTGATTTTTGCTTCTTTGTCTTTATATGAAAATTGCTTTTCAGATCCTTTCTTAGCTCATCCAGAAGCTTGTACATCTTTCTTTCTTTGTGCCATGCTGCCCAATGGTAACTTTCATCAACAGTTCCTTTTGTTAACAAAATTATCAACTTTCCTGGTCTTAACCTTGCTGTTCTTCCTGCTCTCTGAACCTTCCTTATAGCTGAAGGTATTGGTTCATAGAAAATGACAACATCAACTTCAGGAATGTCTAAGCCTTCTTCTCCAACAGATGTTGAAACCAAACAGTTTAACTTTCCTTTTCTGAAATCATTCAATATTCTTTGCTGTTCTTTTTGACTCATGCCATAATCTTTTTTCTTTGCCTGCCCTATGAACATTTCTGATTTTATTCCTAAGTTTCTAAGCTCTTTGTTTATCTTGGCAACACTTTCTCTGTACTGAGAAAACACTATCATCCTTAACTCAGGATTTTTTTTCATTTCTTCACTTACTATTTCTTTAAGCTTCATAAGCTTTGGATGCTCAACCGAATCTTTGATAAGCTTTAACATACATAGATAAGCATCTTGAAACTCTTTTGAATTGATTATTTGCATAACAGCTTTGCTTGTTTTTTTTCTTGCTTGTTCATACAGCTCTTGCATGTAGTTATAAGCGCTTTCAACTCCTTGAGTTTCTATCAGCTCGATCAAATACTGAAGTTTTATTGCTTTTGCGCATGCACTAAGACCTCTTAAGATGTTAAAGTCCTTGCTTCCTTTTGCAATTTCTCTTTGCAGTCTTGCTTGAAGATCAAGCAGTTCTTTCTTTGTAGGTTCCTTATCTAAAAGTTTCCTGTTTTTTAGTTCCTCTATCTTTTTATCATAAATTTTCTTTATCTTTTCTCTCACTTCTCTTATTTTTTCTGGAAGTTCAACCTTTACAATCTCTAATGTCAGCTTCTGTATGTAAGGCTTAACATCCTTACTATATCTTGTTCTTACTTCAACCTTTTCTATGCCAAGATTCTGGCAGATTTCCTTTATTGTTTCCAGGTCAGAGCCAGGAGAAGCTGTTAAGCCAAGAATTCTTTTGTTTAAAGCCTGCTCTCTGTAAGCTTTAGCAACAAAGGTATATGAGTAATTTTTTAAACATCTATGAGCTTCATCCTCTATAAGCAAGCTAACATCATGCAAAGAAATCAAGTTATTTTTTATATCATTCTCTATACATTGTGGTGTGCTAAAAATTATTTGAGCTCTTTTCCATATTTCTGCCCTTTTTTCTGGATTTATTCTGCCTGTCAGTAAATGAATTTTATGGTTAAGATACTTAGAAAAGTATTCTGCTTGTTGAGCAGCTAAAGGTCTTGTAGGAGCAAGAAAAAGTACTTTACTGTTTGGAAATTCCTCCAAACGATGTTTTGCTAGTAAAACAGCTATCAAGGTTTTTCCAAGACCTGTAGGTAAGACAACCAAAGTGTTGTATTTCTTTGCTGTTTCAAATATTGCTTGTTGGTAAGCCCTTGGTTTTATTTCCATAGACTTAGAAATCTTTATTCTTTAAATATCCTTCTTATTTGTTCAGCCATTTCTTTAGCTATTTTTTCCAGCTCTTTCTTATCAATTTCCAATGTTCTTTGCTTGTCTATCGTTATTCCATCTCCTTTTACTCTCGGTATTATATGAAAATGTAAATGCTTTATAAGCTGGCCAGCGCTTTCTCCGTTGTTTAACACAAGATTAAAATCACTATGATATGTTTTTGCTATAACAGTTCCGACTTTTTTTACAACCATCATCAATTCTTTAAGGATTTCATCATCACAAAGTTCAATCCTTTCTATATGCTTCTTTGGAATAACCAGTGTATGGGCTTTAGCTACAGGATTTATATCAAGAAATGCTATAGCTTTTTCTGTCTCATAAATTTTGTAGCAAGGCACTTCTTTTTTGACAATCTTGCAAAAAATACATTCAGAAGACATCTTAATCAGCCTATGTAACGAACAATTGCTTTGATTTCCTCTTCACTGAACTTATTAAAAAAGTTTAGCTCCAGTTTTTTCAGCTTTCTTACTTTGCTTATTTTTTTCCTATTTCTTTTCATGTTTAAATCTAACAAAAAAAGGATTTATAAACTTAACCCTGATGGACCCGTCGGGACTCGAACCCGAAACCTCGCCCTAGCCAAGGGCGCGTTCTACCAATTGAACTACGGGCCCACATAAAAAATCGCATTTGAATTTTTTAAAATTTACCTTCGTAAGTTCTGTTAGTTTATTGTTAGCATAACATATCACAAATATATGAGGTTTGAGCAAAGCTCAAATTTGGGTGGAGCCATCTTTGATTGTGGAGCTGCTTATTTATTATTAGTTGCTTCGATGCATGTTCAACGAACATGAGCGAGGAAGTTGGGCTTATAATTGATGAATAGCATCTTCTAACCACGAAGGGAGATTATATTTTCTCAAACCTTCTTTTCTAACCCAGATGTAATCACTATGCTCTTCACTTATTTTTACTTCGTCAGAATAAGATTCACATAAGTATGTTTTTCCATCTAAATGAATTCCCTTTTCTGGTAAATCTAAACTCCATGAGTTTAATAATTTTATTATTTTTATCTCTAATCCAATTTCTTCCTTAACTTCTCTTTTTAGTGCTGATTCATCATCCTCTTGAGGATTTTTTCTTCCTCCTGGAAGGTCATATTTTCCGCCAATAAAATTTTCTCTTTTTAAAAGAAGAAACTTATCTTTGTATTGAATTAGTGCTTTTACTGCTTTGTATTTCTTCAATTCCATAAAAGTGAAATAAATTTAAGTGTTAATAAACTTTCTCTGAGCAACAGTTCGATTTCACTTAACATATCTAAATATTTGGAGTTTGGCATAAGCCAAATTTGGGTCAGAACGGAAGAAGTGATGTTTTTGCCTCTTAACTGCTGTTATCTACTGAAAAAGTTAGCACAAATTTTTATTCTTTTATCCACTTTTTTAACTTGATTGGCAAGAGATTCTAAATCATATACTATCTGAATGTCAGGTCTAGCTAATTTTATTTGAATTTCTATATCAATTTTTTTGGGTAGTCTGGATGAACTCCTACAAATAATTGTTTATTACTCATTGACCAAACACCTAATTCGTACAGAGCCATTGAGTCAAGAGCTTCTTTAG
>NJDW01000020.1 GCA_002254805.1 Candidatus Pacearchaeota archaeon ex4484_31
TGAAATATTTTCCACATAAAATATTCTTACCTTTGATTGTGTGGTTCCATCTGAATCTGTGCAGTTTATGTACCAGTTATACTCTCCTAAGGATAAAGGAGAATTCGCCTGTATTATGGTAGCGGTATTGTTTTGAACAGAAGAATTTGAACCATAGCTTGTATCATTAATAAAAAGTTCGCATGAAAAAGTTGTGTTTGTGTTAGAGATCGCTGTAAAGTTAAAATTTGGTTGATTTTCAGTATCAATATCAAAGTGTGTTTGGTTTGCTGGTGAATTTAAAGTTATTGATGTGACTGTATTGTAAGCATTTGCTTTAGCTTTTCCAAAATCAAATTCTAAAGTATGTTTTCCTCTGGTTAAAACCTTTACTATAAAGTAGCTTGTCTCATCACATTCATAATTTTCAATCAGTAAGGAATTATTATTTTTAACTGGCTCTACCCTTTTTCTTCCACATTTTAACTCTAAAAATTTAATATCTTTATCAAAAAAAGTACCGTTTGTTGCTTTTATTTCAAGCGTTGCTTTTCCATCAGTTATAAATTGTACTGTCCAGTTCCCATTCAGTTCCGGACGGGAATGGACATTTATGATGTTTATAGAAGCCCTGTCGTAAGAAAAAACCAAATAAAAGTTTATCACCAAGAAGATTAAAGCTAATATCAAAATTAATTTGCTTCCTCTTTTCATCATCGACTGAAGAAATAAAAATTTTTAAATTTTTACCTAAAATACCTATCTAAAATTGCCACCTTCCTTTTATATTTTTTTCTTAAGTATAATCCATAAAGTAAGCCAGCAATTAAACCGCCCAAATGAGCTGTGTTTCCTATCGGCAGATTATGTAAAGCACTTACAATCCAAAGTAAAACGAGCATGATAACAATTCCTAGCCATAATGGCATCGGAACTGGAATGAACATAATGTAAACTGGAAGCCTTGGTGTTAAAATAGCAAGAACACCGCCTAAGCCAAAGATTGCTCCAGAAGCTCCTACTGCAGGTACTTTAGAGTCTGAAAGTAAAGAAAAGGCAATAAAGAAAAGTGAAGCTAGGATTCCTGAAGCAAAGTAAATGAAAATAAAACGTTTTTTTCCTATAAGCCTTTCAAGAAATGAGCCTAAAAAGAATAAACTTATCATATTAACAAATAAATGAAGAAAACCTGCATGAACAAACATGCTTGTGATGATTGTCCATAATCTATAGGAATGTAAAACATAGTAAGGAGTTAATGCTACATACTTACATAGTGTTTCTTCACAGCTTTTTGCTTTCAAAAACGAAGGGTATGTAACAAGAAAAAAGATGAGGTTCAAAAAAATTAATATAAGAGTTACGCTTACCTTTTTTCTTAACCTTCTTCTCGCTATCATCTTTTCTTTTTTCTCTTCTTTTTCTCTTTTTTCTTTTTTTCTTTCTTGCCTTTCTTCTTGCTTTTTCCCTTTTCCTTCTTGATTTTTTTCTTTTTTTCCTTTATTTCTTTCCTTTCCTTCTCTCTTTTTATTTTCTTTTTAAGATTTTCTATTTCTTCTTTGATGGAAGAAAGCTCTCTCATTAACTTTCTCTTTCTTGATTCTATTTCTTTGTTTTTTCTTTTTAAGGGCTGTAAGAGCTTACCGCATTCAGGACACAAAAAGTTGTGATGCAATGCTGTTTCTTCGCTCATTTCTATGTTGTCCTCTTCGCAATAGTAGTAGTTTTTTGTTCCATAACTTCTTTCCTTTTTTTCTAACTCCTCTATTTCTTTTTGCTTTATTTTTTTAAGCAACTCTAACGCTTTCAAGTTATCTAAGGTCCAGAAGAATATGTACCATCCTCTTTTTTTATCCTTCTTTTTTATCGCACTTACTATTCCTGCTAAGCTCATCTTGTAAAGAATATTTCTTACTTGATTTATCGTCATCTTCAGTTTTTCTGCAATTTTGAATTCATTTACATTCTTTTTGTTGAACAGAACTTCTACTATCTTTTCAGAACCCTTCCCAGCAATTTTTAACATCAATTCTTTCAAAAAAAGCTCTGTTTTTTTAGACATAACAGCAAAAAAGTCAAAAACTTTTTTATATTTTTTTGCTTCCTGCTTGTTTTTTGTTGTAACATCAAAATGACAAGAAAGCTTTATATTTAAAGATGAAAAAGTAAAGAAAAGGGAAGGAAAGGAAGAAAATGCCTTTGTTCAGAAGAAGAAAAGCTAAGGAAGAAGAAATACCGGAAACAGATGTTTCTAAGCCTTTTAAAGAAGCTCCAACTTTAGAACTTCCTGAGCTACCAGAAAGTTTGCCTGAGCTAGAAACAAGTGAAAAGGAAAAAAGCGAGGAGAAAGAAGGAAAAGAAGAGAAGGAAAGGAAAAAAGGAAAAAAGGAAAAGAAATCTGTTTTTGTGAAAATAGATAAGTATAAAGAAATTGTAGAGAGTGTAAAGGCTATTGGAAAAGAAGTAAAAGAAATAGAATCTGTAATAAGAAAGCTTAAGGAGATGTATGAAAAAGAAGAAGCTACCATGAAGCTATGGGAAGAAGAAATCAATGGACTGAAAGAAAAACTTGAAAAGATAGAAAAGAGTCTTTCTGAATATGAAGAATGAGCTTCTATGTAGAGCTAAAGATATCTGAACTGCTAGAATTAAAAAAGGAAATTCTTGAAGCCTTAGCTTCTTGCATAAAATCAAAGAAAATTGGCAGTACACTAAAAAGTTTAAAGAAAAGTAAGAGAGGTGCATTGAAAGGCTTGATAACAAAAATAAAAACAATGGATGATGAAGCAAAAAAACTTAGGTCTTTCATGCCAGTTGAAATAAAAGAAAAGATAAGTAAAAAATACGAAGAAGAACTCGAAAAAATAAGAAAAAAAATAGACGAATTAACAAAAAAACATTTGATCAGCTGAGTTCAGGTTTATTCCTTTACTTCTTTCACTAAGCAGAATTTCCTTAGTTTTTTAATTATCTTCTTGCTTCTAAAGCTAAAAATGCTTTCACTTGAGCATTTATTTCATCTGTCTCTGCAGCTAAAGCATCTCTGTAGCTAACTATTGTGTTCCTTATTATGTACTTATCATAGATGCCTCTTAGAAATTTAAGGAAAGGATTAGCTTCCCATCTATTTTCATAGTCCCTCTCTAAATAAGCTGTAAACTTAACCTCTACTGTACCTTTATCCCTCTTTACTTTTACACCATCTCTCATTACTTCTACACTAACCATATCAATAATTCTTATTGCAACCTTTATCCTAAACCTAAAGTAATCGCTTATCCTTCTTAAACAAAGCCATTCTATAGAGATTTCTTTTCCTTCTGGCTTTACCTTTTCACTATAGCTTTTTTCTATAACAACATACTCTCTTGATGTTATGTATTCGTAAAGAAACCTGTAGAATTCTTTAAAATCGAATATTCCTGAATGAGTTAGTTTTGTTTCATAAGCAAGGGTAAACTCTACCATTTTGTTCTAAAAGAAGAGAACTTTTTAAATTTTTTTAAAGTCCCGGCGGCCAGATTCGAACTGGCAACCCCTCGGTTTCTAACGAGCACTTACTGCTTGCCTATGCTTCAAAGCAAAGCTTGAAGCATAGGACTACAGCCGAGTGCTCTACCGTTGAGCTACGCCGGGACATAACTAAAAACTTGAAGAAGGTTAAAAAGCTTTCGCTTATATTTTCTTTAAATTTTCAAGAAACCTTCCTAAGTCTTTAGCTTTTACTAAGGCTCCAACAGCAACTTTGTGTCCTCCGTATGTAGCTTTACATCCATCAAAAATCTTGTCAACAACCTCTAGTAAGTTCAAGTTCCTGCTTCTTATACTTATGGAAAAATAACTTTTTTCCTTTTTTATCACTACAACATTTTTGTAGTTAAGCCTGTTTATAATCTCTGTAGCTATTCTTGATGCTTTTTCCTTCATCCTGTAAACATAAAACTTTCCATACCTTTTTTTCTTCTTCTCGAAATTCTTGACTAATCTATCTACTCTTTCTAAATCTCTTCTATATTTTTTCTCAAGACTTTCTCTTACCTCCTCAATTTTTTTATTGTAAAGCAGGTTCAAGTAAGAAAAAATTGAAGAAGCTTGTTCTTTTTTTATGGCAAAGTCAAGCAATCTTTTTATCCTTAAAAGCGACTTCCATTCAATATTATACTTTTTCTCTATGTTTTTTGTCAACATCGGAAAAAATTCTTTCGTTCTGTAAGTTACATCACCTATTACACCTAAAAATGCTATAAGCAATTCATCAGCATCTTTACCTTTTTCTTTGTCTATTTTAAGAAACCTTCTAGCAAAAGAAATTATATCATAACAAAATTTTGAGCAAGGATAAAATGCATCTAAAAACGAGGAAGTTGGAGTTATCAAGATTTTGTTAAAAATTTTTCTTTCTTCTTTTGTGTAAAAATGATGATCTATAAAAAAAATGCTTTTTGATTTTTCCATTCCTTTCCAGTAAAAACCTGAACTTTTAGAAGCAGAAATATCTAAAGCAAGAATTGGCATATTTCTTTTTATTTTGCATCTCTTTTCATGATCATAAGGATATGGCTTAAATTTTATGTTAATCTCTTTCAAGAAGTTTTGCATCAAAAAGCATGAACAGAAGCCATCTACATCAGAATGAAAAATCAATTTTAATTTTTTCTTAGACTTTTTGATTTTATAAAGAAAGCTCAGGAAAGCTTTCGCTTTATTTTCAAGTTCTTTTTTTCTTAACTTTTCCATAGCATAAGAAAGGAATGAATTTATAAATTTTCCATTTTTAATAAAAAAATGAGAGCAACTTTTAGGCTTTGTATTGCTATCATTATCTTATTTATTTTGCAAAAAGTTTTTCCGTTCATAACCTCTAAGCTTTTACTTGTTTCTTCACAAGTACAAACAAGGCCTTTTACATTGATCACAACAATCTTTTTGCATTCTAATTTTATGCATTTGCTTAACAACCTTTTTGCTCTCGCTATTTTTGGCTTTTTACTTGAAAAAAGAGTTGGTTCAAAACATCTATTGCTTTTGTTTTTTCTTGCAGGTATTTTTGCAAACATCATCTCAGTTTTTTTCTATGAAGCTGTGCTTGGTGCTAGCGGTTCTATCTTTGGTTTGATAGGTTGTTTAGCTGTACTAAAACCCTTAGGAATGGTCTTTGTTTATGGAATGCCCTTACCTTTATTTCTTGCTGTTGCTGTATGGGCTTTCTTTGACATAGCTGGAATTTTCACACCAAGTAATATAGCTCATCTAAGCCATCTTTCAGGATTGGTGATAGGCATAGTCTATGGCTTTGCTTTAAGAAAAAGGTTTAAAAAAGAAAAACCCAAGAAAAGTAAAGTTGTAATAGATGAAGAAAAAATAAGAAGATGGGAAGAAAAATACTTAAGATATACGTAACGTATGGAACAGGACAAGGAAAAACAGCCATCGCTGCTTTCGACAAGGCATTGAATGATGCTGGAATTTCAAACCTAAACTTAATCTTACTTAGCTCTGTGATACCAAAAAATTCAAAGATATTTTTGAAGAAGCTAAAAATAAAAAATAACTACGGAAACAAGGGATATGTTGTTTTAAGTAAGAAAATAGAAAAAGAAAAGGACGCTTTTGCTGGTTTGGCATGGACTCAAGATAAAGAAGGAAAAGGTTTGTTTGTTGAAGCAGCTGGAAATTCAAGAAAAGAAGTTGAAAAACTTCTAACCGTTTCTTTAGAAGAAATGAAAAAAACAAGAAACAAAAGGTTTGGAAGTATAAAGAAAAAGATTGTTGGAATCAAAGCAAGAAACAAAGAAAGCTATGTTTGTGCTGTTGTGGCTGCTTTGTACAAAATTGAGGGATGGTAAAAGTTCTTTTT
>NJDW01000021.1 GCA_002254805.1 Candidatus Pacearchaeota archaeon ex4484_31
TAAAAAGCTTTTAAAATCTACTTTCTTTTTTGCTAAGATGGTTTCATTGGTTTTGGTAGGATTCAACAAGTTGGAAGCATCAGAGATCAAAGCTTCGAGAGAAATAATAGAAAGATATCTTGAAAAAATGAAAAAGAAAGCAGATTGTAAAGAGCTCAAAATTAGGTTAAAAATGAAAAAACATAGTAAAAGCTTTATCCATGAAATAGAAGCAAAGCTTTATGCTGAAAAAATTTTCAATGCTAAAGCGATAGATAGAAACCTTTATAAAGCACTAGACTCAGCACTTTCAAAAATTGTTTCAGAACTAAAATGAAAAAAAGAAAAAGACTTAGGGAAAAAGGAATGGTAAGACTTAGCAAGCTTTTCCAAGAACTTAAGGAAGGAGATAGAGTAATGTTAGTAAGTGTTCCAGGCCAAACAAAGATCCCAAAGCATTTTATAGGCTTAACAGGAACTGTTATAGGTAAAAGCGGAAAAGCCTATATAGTGAAATTTTTAAATGGAAAAGTAGTTAAAAAGTTAACAGTAAGTCCAATACATCTAAAGAAATTAAAATAAAAAGATAAAAAAATAAAGATAAAAAAATGATAATAAAGAAGAAGCAACCCATTACATTAGCTGAAGTGCTTGAAATACTGAAAAATATAGAAACTGAAAAAGCAAAGGAAATAGTTACTTTTATAAAAAAATTTGTTGAAATAGATGCTGAAAAGGCAAAAAAATTGAAGCAGGAATTGATAGGCTTGAACATAGCACATTTGAAGGAAGAGGACATAGTAAAGCTTATAGATTTTATGCCTCAAGATTCTGCAGATGTTCATAAAATTTTAGCTGGATCAGAAGCAAGCCTAAATAAAGATGAGGTCGAAAAAGTACTGGCTGTGTTTAAGAAAATATAAAAATGAAACACCTGAAAGAAGAAAAAGCAATAGTACTAGATTTTTTACCTCATGGGTATCCGTTAGAGGAAAAGAGAATTCCAATAGCTCAAGCTGTAGGGCTTTCTCATTTTACATTGCTAGAACTTGTTCCAAGGAGAAATGTTAAACTAGAACTTAAAGAAGAAGTTTACATAGGTCCTGAAAAAAGAGATAAAATTTATTACATAAAAGGTAGGCTTCCAAAATCAAAGCTGACAGAAACAGCAAAGATACAGCTACAAGATTTTGTTGATAAAATTGTTGAAGAAAGAGAAAAAGAATTTGTTGAATTTTTGAACAAAGCAGAGGCGATAACAACAAGATTACATCAACTTGAACTGCTTCCAGGGCTTGGTAGAAAGTTCACAAAGGAACTGCTGGAAGAAAGAGAAAAAAGGCCTTTCAGTTCATTTGAGGATGTTAACAAAAGAATAAAAGGCTTGCCAGACATAAAAAAAATAATTAAAAAAAGACTGCTAAAAGAATTAACAGAGGAAGTAAAGCATAAACTATTTGTTGCATAAAATGAAGAAAACAAAGGAAGAGGAAGTTGTAAGAATTGCAGCTACAGACATTCCGGCAAGGCTTTCAGTTTATGCAGGTTTAACAAAAATAAAAGGCATATCCTGGAGTGTTTCTAATGCAATATGCAATATTTTGAACATAGAGAAAAATAAGCGGTTGAAAGAGCTAAGCGAAGAGGAAATAGAAAAGATAGAGAAGTTCTTGAAAAAACCTGAACTTCCTTCATGGCTGATGAACAGAAGAAAGGATAGGGAAACAGGCGAAGATAAACATTTGATAACAACAGATTTAGAGCTAGCAAAAGAGTTTGATATAAGAAGGTTGAAAAAGATAAAATGTTATAGAGGAGTAAGACACGCTCTAGGATTGCCTGTAAGAGGACAAAGGACAAGATCACACTTTAGAAAAGGAAAAACAGTTGGAGTGATAAGAAAAAAGGTTGAACAAAAGAAAAAATGAGACAGCATAAAAGATATAAAAGGCCAAAGAAGCCGTTTGATAAGGCAAGAATAGAGGAAGAGAAGAGACTTATGAAAGAGTATGGGTTGAAAAACAAGAGAGAGATCTGGAAGGCAGAAACAAACATTTCAAGGATAAGGGCTCAAGCAAGAAAGCTGATCGTTGAACCAGAAAAACAAGAACAATTTTTGAACAAGTTAAGAAAGATCGGACTGATAGATGAAAAGGCAGGATTGAATGAAGTTCTTTCTTTGACAAAGAGAGATTGGTTAGAAAGAAGATTGCAAACAATTGTTTTTAAAAAAGGACTGGCTAAAACAATAAAGGAAGCAAGGCAACTGATAGTGCATAGAAAAATCATGATAAATGATAAAATAGTAGATGTACCAAGCTATGTGGTTAAAAAGGATGAAGAACCTTTGATAAAGAGAAAATGAGCGCAACAAAAGAAAAACAAAGTAGTGGAATAGGAATAGTAAAGATAAAAGCAACAACAAATAATACGATTGTTCATATCACAGATTTGGTGGGAAATACAATAGCTAGAGTATCTGGAGGAGAAGTTACAAAGCATGATAGGCTTAAGGCAAATCCAACTGTAGCTATGTTTGTTGCAAAGAGAGCTGCTGAAAAAGCAAAAGAAGAAGGAATAAATGCTGTTTATGTTTATGTTAGAGGCAAGGGCGGAAAACTAGCACCAACTCCAGGGCCAGGAGCAAACGCAGCAATAAAAAGTCTTGCAAGAGAAGGTTTAAAAATTTTAAATATTGTTGATGTTACACCTATGCCAAAAGGCGGACCAAAGCCTAAGGGAGGAAAGAGAGGAAGAAGAGTATAAAATGAAGATAAATCTTTTAGAAAAGAAAGAAGAAAAGATAAGCTTTGTTGTTAGAGACATTCCAGTATGGTTTGCAAATGCTATAAGACGTTCTGTCTCTGAAATACCTGTTTTAGCTATAGATACAGTAGAGTTCTACAAAAACGATTCAGCTTTGTATGATGAAATACTTGCTCATAGACTTGGTTTGATTCCTTTAAAAGCTACAAGCTACTTAGCTGAAAGGGATAAATGTAGCTGTAAAGGAGCTGGCTGTAGTAAATGTACTGTTAAGATAAAGTTAAAAGCAAAAGGGCCATGTACTGTTTATGCATCTGAACTGAAAGGAAAAGGTTTTGAGGTAATATACAAAGATATGCCTATCGTGATTCTTGAAAAAGACCAGGAGCTAGAAGCTGTTTGTGAAGCAAGATTAGGAAAGGCAACAGAACATGCAAAGTTTAGTCCTGGCTTGATCTGGTATAATTCTTTTCCTTTGATAAAGGAAGTTAGGAAGGCTGAAAAAACAATAAAGGTTGATAAAGAAGAGTTTGAAAAAATAAGAGAAGGAAAAAGCAAGCTTATTCCAGATTTGTTGAATGAAGCAGTAGAATGCAATGGAAAGTTCTTGAAAATAGAGCCAAGTGAAAAAGACTTCATATTCTTTGTTGAAAGCTTTGGCCAGTTTACACCAAAAGAAATGTTTATTTTAGCTATCAAAGCCTTACAACAAAACCTGCATGAACTTGAAAAATTTTTAAGAAAAGCTTAGGAAAATATTTAAAAGAAAATTCTTTGCTTTTTATGCGGGAGTGCCGGAGCGGTCAAACGGGCCAGGCTAAGGACCTGGTGCCTTAGTGGCTGCGCAGGTACGAATCCTGTCTCCCGCATCAAAAACAAAATGGGCAAGGTAAGTAAAACAAAGATAAAGGAAAGAGCAAAGAAAAAGAAAGAAAAGCTTGGAAAGCTTATCAGAAGGCTTGTTAAGGAAAAAAAGCCTTTATGGCTTAAGGTAGCGAGCTATTTAGCAAGACCTAGAAAGAAGAAGATAGAAGTAAATCTAGCTAAGATTGATAAGTTAGCAAAGCCTAACGAAACAATCCTTGTTCCTGGAAAGGTTCTTGGAAGCGGAAACATAAAGAAGGATGTTAAGGTAGCAGCATTTGAATTTTCAGAGGAAGCAAGAAGAAAGCTTGGAAATAACGCACTTTCTATTGAAAAGCTTTTGGAATCAAAAGAAAAAAACATAAGATTGATAATCTAAGATGGAAGAAATAATAATAGATGCAAAAGACTGCGTGCTTGGAAGATTAGCCAGTTTTATAGCAAAACAAGCTAGAAAAGGTTTTAAAGTAATTGTTTTGAATGCAGGAAAAGCCATAGTTGTAGGAAAGCCAAAAAAAATCCTTGAAAAATACTTAAGTAGGTTTAGGTTAGGTGGAACCTCTCAGAAAGGTCCTTTTTATTCAAGAACAGTGATAGGAATATGGAAAAGAGCGGTTAGAGGAATGATAGGTTGGAAAAAGGCATCTGGAAAAAAGGCTTTTAAGCTCATAAAATTTTATGAAGATGTTCCAAAAGAATACAAAAACAAAGAAACAGTAAATGTTGATCGGTTCAAGAAAAAAGTTACAGATTTTATAACAGTAGAAAAACTAAGCAGATTGATAAGACAAAAATGAAAAATGCGATTATTGCAACTGGAAAAAGAAAAACAAGTGTGGCTAGAGCAGTGATAAAGCCAGGAAAAGGAAAAATCATGATAAATAAGAAGCCGATTTCGCTCTTTAACGAATTCCATCAATTGCTTTTGAAAGAACCGTTGGTTTTAGCGCAGCCAATACTAAAAGATAAACTCAAGCAGGTAGATATAGAAGTAAATGTTAGGGGCGGAGGAGTTGAAAGCCAGGTTGGAGCAAGCCGTTTGGCCATAGCTAAAGCATTGGTTGAATTTTTTGGCAGCCAGCAACTGAAAAAAGCTTATCTTAAGTATGATAAAACCTTGCTTGTAGCAGATGTAAGAAGAAAGGAAATGAGAAAATGGGGAATAAGTAAGGCAAGAAAGAAAAGGCAAAAGAGCTATCGTTAAATTTTTAAACATAAACACTTTTTTTGCTTTATGATAATTCCTATAAGGTGTTTTAGCTGTGGCAAGCCAATCGCTCATCTATGGGAAAAGTACAAGCAGAGAGTTGAAGCTGGAGAAGATCCAAAAAAGGTTCTTGATGAACTTGGTTTAGAGCGTTATTGTTGTAGAGCCATGTTTTTAGGTCATATCGATCTTTTACCTCTTGTATCAAAATTTAAGAAATTTTGAAAAAGCTATGCTTTCAGTTTGTATCTTCTGTAAGAGCCACATTCTAAGCATTTTATTGAGAGAACGCCTTTGTTTATCCTTACCTTACAGTTATATCCTGGGATAAGATAGCTGTTACATTTTTTACAAAAGTTTTTTTTGTATTTTCTTAAAGAAACCTTTACTTTCATAGCCTTTCTTCTTGCTTTTTTCACATACCTTCTTGCCTTTTCAGCATCCTTTTTTACTGTTTTCTTTGCCAGCTCAAACAATCTTTCGATTTCTTCTAAAGCCTTTTGCTTTTCTTTCATAGCAAAAAACAGGGAGGACGACTCATGCACTTCCCGGCCGAAGCCAGTACAATGCATGACGTAAGCAGCTTAACTTCTGTGTTCGGAATGGGAACAGGTGTTTCCTGCTTACTATGGTCGTCCTCCAAAAAAGTAAAAGCAAATTACTTTTAAAATCTTTCTTTTTTTAAATTTTATGAATAGAAAAAAATATCAAAGTGAGAAATTTGTAAGTTTTTACAAGCAAAAGCCATTGGTTTTACTTAAATCAGAGGAAATCATCATGAAAAATTTTTTGAAGAAAACTTTGGAAGATCCTG
>NJDW01000022.1 GCA_002254805.1 Candidatus Pacearchaeota archaeon ex4484_31
ATAAGCGATAAGTTTCATTAGAAAGAAAAAACTTTCCTAAGATTTTTTTGCAATTAGGCTTATGAAGTAAAAGTATCTGCTAAGTAAAGTTGCTATGCAAGCACCAACAACAGCGAGAAACTGACTGTAATGAATGAGCCAGGCTATAAAGACATAGTTAAGAACTACGTTTAGGATTGTTGAAATCACTAGTAACTTAGCAACAATCTCTGGTTTTCCTCTTGCAATAAAGTAAGAAGAAAGTAAAGAAGTTAAAGGCAAGCTTATCAAAAGCAAAGAAAGTAATCTGAGTAAAGGAACAGAACTTAAGTAGTTAGTTCCATAAACAATCTCTGTTATTGGAGAAGCAAACAAAACAACTAAAATCATGATTATGGAAGAAAAGAGTAAAGTAATTCTTAACGATTTTGCTAAGGATTTTTCAAGTTCCTTTCCTTTGAGTCTGCTAAACAAAGGAAAAAGAACAGCAGAAAAAGGAACCAAAGCTGAGATGCCGCCAACAAGAGCGAATGCTGCCTTATAGTAACCTATGAACTCTGCATCAACAAAATGTCCTAACATTATCATATCTATGTAACCAAAAAATATTCCTGAAAGAACCGTAACAGATAAGGTAATGATAAAGCGATTGATTCTTTTCCTTTCCTTTTTTCTTAATCTTAGTGGTTTTACTTTCAAAAAATCAAGTTTCTTCTTTGCTATGCTTGAAATGAACAGAACAGTCAAAAAATAGGTAAAAGCTAAAGCTAAGATTATTGAAAAAACAATCAGTTGCTTGCTCAGATCAAATTTTAAAGCGAGCAGTATGGTTAAAGGCACTATCACAAGTCTAGAAATTTGAAAGAAAATTTCTCTGAAAAACGGCCATCTAAAATTGTTTGCTGAATGAAAAAATAAGGTAATCAAGTTTGAAAGGCTTGTAAAAGAAAGATAGAGAGAGCCTGCAACCAAGGCAAGAAAGATTGGTTTATTATAGTAGCTGTTAGCAATGAACCTTGCTGTTAAAATCAAAGCGATTGCTGTTACTAGGGTTAAAAAAATCTTTATCTTTGTTAAATACATAGCGTATGATTTTGCCTCTCTTTTCTTGTTTCTTCCCAAAGCTTTTGAAACAAACCTTATGAAAGTAGAACCGATTCCAAGATCTGTAAATGCAGCAAACAAAATGATGGTAGATAAAGCTAAAGAGTAAAGACCAAAGAGTTCTGGCAACAACAATCTAGCTATGATTATTGTAAAAACTAGAGAGCCGAGCTTTCCTGTTATGTTTGTAAGAAACTGATAGATCGTGTTTTTTATCACCAAACCTTTATAACCTTTAAAATTTCTCTTTCTAAGAATTGTTAAGGTTTCCTTCATTTCCTTTTCAAGTTCTTTACCTTCTTTTAAAAGCCTTAGCTTTTTTCTTTTTCCTTTCATTTTTTCTTTTTATTACCCTTGCTATACAAGAAAAGAAAACCAATATATTTTCTTTAAATCTTTTCCTTATCCTTAACATATCCACAAAATCTACGAAGGTGTGGAAAGAAAATCCGATAAAAATGAGAAAAAGATAGTTTGATTTGAGAAGGATTGCTAAAATAAAAAAGGCAAGTAAGAATTCTATTGTGTGGAAAATGCAAAGGTAAAATTTTCCTGGCTTCTTTAGCTTTACAAGATTTACGAAAAACCTGTATGCTTTTAAGAAATTCCAGCTTTTTTTGTTTATTCCATAGATGATGTAGTGATCTATGTCTATCGCTATGTTAGCTATAAAAATTAGTATCAGAGCTTTAACAGGGAAGTTAAAAAAATAAAGTAGAAGGCAAAAAAGAAAACCAAACAAAGCGTGCCGTTCTGGAAGCATTTTATTCTTTTGTTACAAGCCTTAGTATTTCAGCAAAAGCAGGTCTTGTTATGAAAACACCTATTGTTATGCCTAAAATTGTTGTTAATGCAAAACCCCTTAGCAATCCTGTTCCAGCCCACCACAAAGGTATCAAAGCTATTGCTGTTGTTGCATAAGCACCAAGTATTATGGCAAAGGCTCTCTTTATTCTTTCCTTTAAGCTATAAGCAACTCCTGTCCTAGATTCATCAATTATTATTATTTGATCATCTACACCTGTTCCTATAGCTGCTATTATACCTGCTATGCTTGCTAAATCTAGGTTCCACTTTATCAAAGCTGCAACAAATAAAATAAGTAAGACTTCTGAAACCATCGTTACTATTACTGGAACAAACAGGATAGGCTTTCTATAGCGTATGTAAACAACTAAGCAAACTGCAACGAAGGCTGCTATCGCTGCAATCAAAATGTTTTTTATGAATTCTTTTCCTAAAGAAGGACTCACAGAATCAAGTTTTACTATGTTAAGTTTAAACGGTAAGGAACCTGTTATCAGTATGGTTTGTAACTTTTTCATTTCTTTTTGAGCATTTTTAAATGCCTCTTCTCTTGTTTTTCCTATTCCAGTTCCTTCAATAAGTATAGAAGTAGCTGGTTTTCCTTTCAGATCTGCATCTATAAGCAATCTTTCAACCAATTTATCATCAAGATATAGGTCGAGTGTTTCGTTAAGCCATCTTCTTCCAGCTGTTATGTTTTCGCTTAGCTTAGCTGTTACTTCAGCGTGCTTTCTTGCTGCCTTCTCTGAAAGTTGTATCTGGAAGTTGAACTTACAAGCTTCATTTCCGTTTGCAAGAGTAAAGCATTCTCTGATGAAAGCACAGGTAGCATCGTTCCTACAAACAAAGGTAATGTCTTTCCTGCCACCAACAAAAACCGTTTCATTCCCTATCTTTGCTTCAAACTTTCCTTGCTTTGCTACAAGCTCTTTAAGTTCTTTTGGCGTAGCTCCAGCAAGCTCTACAAGCACATAACTTTTTCCCATCAAATCTTTTACTTCCCTAACATTGACATCTGTTATTCCATAAACATTAAGCCTATAGCGTATTGTTTCTAGCAAACTTGACATCTCATTAGGACTTAGTTCTCTTTCAGGCTCTAACAGTGCTCTTGCTCCTCCTTGCAGGTCTAAGCCAGTCTTTAATCTTAACTTTGAAACTGTTCCAGGAACTATTCCTAATTCATATGTTGTTAAGAATACATAACCATCTTTGTTCTTATCAGTTATTATCTCTATTTTTGTCTTTGGCTCAACCTTTCTTTTTATCTCTGAAAAGCTAAGCTCTGATAAAGAAAAGTTATTTATGCTTAGAACTTTCATTCCTTCTTCCAAGCCAGCTTCTTTTGCCTTTCCTTTCACTTCAACTATTGTGTTGTTAGCTAAAACAAAATCCAAGGTTTTGCTTTCATATGTAAATGTTCCTTTATCTGTTTTTACTGTAAAGTTTACAGAAGGGAAATCAAGCATTGAAATTGCTTTTGCATAGTCATCAATACTTCTTATTTTGATTCCGTTTATCTCTCTTATCATTTCTCCAGCAGATATTCCTGCATAAAAAGCTGAAGAATTCTCTTGTATTTCTTTTACCATAACATTTCCAGAAAAAGCTTTTGGATTTATTATTGTAATTATGGCTAACAAAACAAGAATGATTAGCAGCCATATCCTAAAACCTATTTTCATTTTAGTCCTTTCTTTTCACAGTACCATTTTAGTATTGAAGCGTTTCCAAACCATGTTGAAATAAGATCAAAGAAAAGGCCTGCTGAAAGTATAAAGAAAATTTGTTTTAGTACTGTTGACTGGACTATAAAGTAAGCTGTAAGAACTGCTACAAAACTTGTTAGTGTCATCGACAAGCCTGTTTTTGCTGCACTAGCCAACCTTTCATTCAAAGCAGATTCTCCCCTTCTCTTTATTACTTTTGTTGTTAACATTATGTCTGTATCAACAGAGTAACCTATCAACATAAGAAAGGCTGCTATTCCTGCTGTTCCTATCCTAAAGTTTAAAGCATTACATAAGGCTAAAGATCCTAGCAGGTCTGTTAATGCTGCAAGAATAACAGCTAAGGAAGGAATTGCTGTTCTAAAAATTATAAAGACAACTATGGCCATAAAAAAGAAAGCAAGAATAACTGCTATTATAAGTTGTTTGTAAAAAGATTTACTTAAGGTAGGTCCACTTATCTCTATGCTAGAATTTTCTTGTGTAAGTTCAAAACCAAGAAATTTTTCTATTGCTCTTTTTGCTTCCTCGCTATCTGCTGTCGTTTCTATAACAACAGCTATTGTTTTTCTTGCTGTTATGTCTTGCAATGTTCTTATTGAAGTTGGTTTGTTAAGCTCTTTCTCCAAGAAATTCTCTAATTCTCTTGTGTTTATTGGCTTCTCAACATATACAGTTATAGAAGTTCCTCCAGTCAAACTTACATCTTTATGCATGAAATCATGATGAAAAAAATAGAATACAGCGATGTAAATAACTGAGGCAAAAAGTAAAGCAAGTGAAAGAAAAAGTAGTTTCTTATAGTTTCTATCATACCAACTAGAAACATCAAATTTTCTTTTTTCCTTCTCCTCTACTTTCTCTTTTCCGTTCATTTGTTATTAGCTAAGTTTTTTCTTATTTAAAAATTTTGCCTAGCATTTTAGAAAAATTTATAAGAAAAATTTATATAAAAACAAAAACTGAAGAACTGATGAGAAGGCATCTAAGAAAGATAAGAAAAACACGTGTAACAAAGGAAGAACTAAAAGCTGATATCATTTTTTTGCTGATCGCTGCTTTCATTTCCTTTGTCATTACCTTCCTCTTTGACATACACCACAGCTTTTATCAATGGCCTTTCTCTCTAAAATTCATTTTTAACAGCTACAAGCCTTATCTACTCTTTGTTTCTACTGGCACGATAATCATATTCATAATAATAAAACTTTTGCTTTACGGGATGAAAGAAGAAAAAACCCTATAGTTAAATTTTTTAAAACTCTTTTCATAGTTAATTTAAGCGCCAGTGGTCTAGTGGTTAAGACCCGAGCCTTCCAAGCTCGTGACCCGGGTTCGAATCCCGGCTGGCGCATTTTTTTGCTGCAAAACTTTTAAATAACCATAATTATGGTTATTATAACCTAAATAATGGTTAAAAATGTCACTGCTGAAATTTCTGAAGGAAAACAAAGATGCAAGAAAAATATTTGGGATGAAGTATGAAGTTTATGTTGAAGCTTTAATAAAGAGACATAAATATTAGACTAAGCTGGCTAGCGCATTTTTCATCTGCTGCGTTTTACTCCGATTCTTTTACAATAGTTTCTTATCGGACATTTGCTGCATAAAGGTGAAACAGGTAAACAAATAGTTCTACCGAATAGGATAAACAACCCGTTAAATTCCTTCCAGTATTTTTTTGGCACTATTCTTTCAAGCTCTTTCTCGCTTTGCTCCGGTGTTCTAGTTTTTATCCACCCAATCCTGTTAGGGATTCTATGGCAATGCGTATCTATAGGTAAGGTATCTTTACCGAAGGCAAAATTAAGGACGATGTTTGCTGTTTTCTGGCCTATTCCTTTTATCTTTAGCAGCTCTTCTTTCTTATCAGGAACCCTGCCGTTAAATTTTTCTACTATAACCCTGCTAACATGCTTCAAAATTTTTGCTTTCTTTCTATAATA
>NJDW01000023.1 GCA_002254805.1 Candidatus Pacearchaeota archaeon ex4484_31
ATACTATAACACTTTGACAGATGAACACGGAAATCAATTAATTCCATACAAAAAAATGAAAAAAAGAAATATTGCTCATATCGTTGATGTCATAGAAAGTGACGAAGGATATTATCTTTCTGTTATAGAAAACTCTGGACTAAATAAAATAATAAAATTACATTGTGATGGAAAATCTTTAGATTTAGGTGAGGAAGTTCTAGATTTTCGTATTAGACATTCTTATCCTTCAAGGACCTATTATCTTGAAGAAAGAAAAGGTTTTTTAACTACTGTTCATCGTGATTGTCTTACCTTATGTGATTCTGCTTCAATAGATGTAATTAAAGGTAGCTTAATTAAATCAAAACAATATTGGTGGAGTGGATGGGACAAACTAGATATTGTTTCTCTTGATGAAAAAAACCGGATAGTTGAAGTTATTGTAGATGGTAAAGGGCTCTGGCCTTCAACTGCTGAGTACATGAAAATAGACCTTACATTCCATAAGGTAATACAAAGAAATCCTCTCGACATCACTACAACAAGTTTTAGAATTATAAAGGAAAGAGGTATTCATGAGTTACTCATTAAAGTAGCTGAGTTATACCAGCTTCATAAAAAAGTAATAGACAAAGAAGTAAAAATAAGGGAAGTTTTAGATATGATAAAATTAGGTTTCTAAAGTAGGATAAATTCTGTTAGGTGTAGAAAGGTTTAAAAACCTTTTTTATTACTCTAAGAATAGAACCTATGACAAAGGCATAAGCTAATGAAGGAGGTGGAAAATGCCTTCTGCATATGAAGTTGTTGAAAAAGCAAGAAAGAGCGGAAAGATTGTGAAAGGAACCAATGAAGTTACAAAAGCAGTTGAAAGAGGAGTGGCAAAACTTGTTGTGATCGCTGAAGATGTAGAGCCAAAGGAAATAACACAGCATCTACCTTTACTTTGTGAGGAAAAGGGAATTCCTTATGTGACTGTTGATTCAAAGAAGAAGCTCGGTGCTTCAGCAGGGATAGCTGTTGCAGCTGCTTCAGTAGCCATCATTGATGCTGGAAATGCAGAAAAGGATTTGGATGAACTTTTGAAGGAAAAGGGAAAGGAAAAGAAATAGAAAGAAATAAAAAGTGTTAGGAAGGAATAAAGTAAGATGGGCTTCAGACCTGTTAAGGAAGTAAAGGCAGAAGCAATGAAGGGAATTGAAAAAGTTCTTGGTGAGGCTGTTCCAGCTGTTGTTGAGGAAATCGTTGGCAGGACAGGTTTTAGAGGTGAGCTAACACAGGTAAAGGTTAGGGTCTTGAAAGGGCCAGATAAAGGGAAGGTAATAAGAAGAAACGTAAAAGGGCCTGTACGCTTAAAAGACATTTTGATGTTGAGAGAAACAGCAATAGAAGCAAGAAAAATAAGAACAAAGGTGATGAAAGGCGCTTACATATAAAAGGGCTTGATGTAAAATGGCTAAGTGCTCTTTTTGTCAAAGGGAGATAGAACCTGGAAAGGGCATCATTTTTGTTACTGTAACAGGCAAGATCTATAGGTTTTGTTCAAGAAAATGCAGAATAGCTTTTAAGCTCCGAAGAAGTAAAAAGCTTGGATGGGTAAGAAAAACGAAAAAGGGAAAAAAGTGAATAGCACCTCTCATTCTGTGAAGCTGAAAATCTAAAGTAAGTTGATGGCTTTTTAAGACAAGTGTTTTACTTTAAAAGTAGTTAAAAAACGAAAAATTTATAAATATGTGATTTACTCTAATTGAATGAGAATTGGAAAAACCTTAATAAGCATTGTATTGACAGGAGCATTAGCTTTAAGTAATGTTGGTTGTAAAACAAAATCAAGTAAAAATGAACTTGCAACTAAGGCACAAATAAGAACTATTTCTGGAAAGATTGTTAATATAGATGAGGATGAATTTCCTATTTACTGTGATATCGGAGGATCGAGTTTTCAATATGAATTGATCAGGATTAAAGATAAGGAAGGAAAAATTAAACAGCTTCTTAGTCCAATGCCAACTAGTTACTGTGTTGGAGACGAGGTAACATTTAAGTATGTTGAAAGAAAATCAATCACATTTTCAGAATTAGTTGAAAAGTATGCGACTCATCCACGATTTACCGTGCCATTACAGAAAGGTAGTGTAAAAATGGATGGATTGTTGGTTTATTAGATGTTTTTTATAAAATTTTTGTTATTAGTTTGTTTTTTACTAACATCGCTGATATTGAAGTTGGATGTAAGCCAAATTTGGATAGAGCAATCTCTAATTATAGAACTTATATTTGCTGTTAGTTGTCCTGTAAGGAAGAAAACGTAAAGAGCTAAGAAAGTGAGAAAGCGAAAAAATTTGATCATTACTAAGAGTGATAATATTATCATCAAAAGTGATGATAGGAAAATTGGAAAAGTTGGGGAGTGATAGATTTTTAAATTTTAAAGCCATTTTTACTAATGGGCTCTTTTGATGCTTATGCAAAAAAATTGGATTCAATAGTTACCAAATTACCGACACATGTCAGGTACTATGAGAAAGATCAAAGTCCTTTAATAGTATTTGCCGATTTTACCAAAGAGTTAAGAAATATTCTGAAATATCTAAAGGCTGAAATTATTATAGAGCAGGAGGTAGATGGGATTGTAAGAGTTGTATTTGACCCAACAAAGAGCCCATACTTTAGACTTGGCCATTTTAGAGTCGACTTTGATCGGCGGGAGGAAAGAAAAGATGTTGATAAAAAATTGGAAGCTATTATTGGAATTGGTTTTGATGTAGTAGTGGGTAGAGAGTATGAAGATGATGAGAAGCCAGATTTGATAACTGAATTTGAGTATGTAACAGAAATTGGAGAGTGTTTATTTGCTACAGATGTAAACGTGTACAAGCCAGAAAACTGGAGAGATGCCTTAAATGATTTTTTTGATATTTCAAAAGTTAGATGAGATTAGCTAACTAGTTGCAACTAACAACAATTTATCAGTTATGTTTTTTTATGAATCATTAAGATAAAGCTTAGAGAAATGAAAAAGGAAAAAAGTAAAAGTTAAAAAAGGTTGGCTTTTTTTAGTCTAGATGTTAGGAACAACCTTGCTGGTTTATGCTATTGCATACTTTGGATTCTTTATGGCATTTTTCTTCATTCTCAGCTATGAACCAAAACTAGTTGGGAAAGATCCAAAGCCAAAACGCTTTCCATATGTTTCTATCATAATCCCAGCTTACAACGAAGAAAAAGTGATAGGAAAAACAATAAATTCTGTTCTAAAGCTTGACTATCCAAAAGATAAGTATGAAATAATAGTAGTAGATGATGGAAGTACAGATAAAACATTTAAAGTTGCAAAAAGGTTTACAAGGATAAAAAAGCCAAAGGTCAAGGTATTTAAAAAGCCTAACGGCGGAGTAGCATCAGCAAAAAACTATGGGATAAAAAAAGCTAAAGGAGAAATAATCGTAACCTTAGATGCTGATTCTTTTGCTTCAGAAAAAGCACTAAAAAAGATGGTTGGTTATTTTGATGACAAAAGGGTTATGGCTGTAACAGCTTCATTGAATGTTTATAACACAAAAAGTTTTTTGGAAAAACTTCAGTGGGCTGAGTACATGACAGGCATCTTTCTTAGAAAGGTATTTGCTAACGTTGATGCTGTACATGTGATTCCAGGTCCTTTCTCAGCATTCAGAAAAGAGTTTTTTGAAAGGTATGGTGGTTTTGATGAAAATAACGTTACAGAAGACACTGAAATAGCTATGAGAATCCAGTCAAAGGGTTATAAAATAGAAAATAGTATAACTGCTTCTATTTACACTGTAGTACCAAACAGGTTTGTTGATTTACTTAAGCAAAGAATCAGATGGTACTATGGATTTGTAAAAAATTCTTTGAAGTACAAAAGGCTCTTAAGTCCTAGAAAATATGGCGATTTAGGCTTGCTTATACTGCCAAGTGCTTTTCTTTCTGTTCTCTTTGCAATAGTTTCCTCTTTGATATTTTTTCGCTCGCTTTTCCAAGGAATTGCTGCTAGCATAAAAAGATTTCAAACAGTTGGTTATGCAGCTCTAAACCAAATTTTCAAGATAAAGCTTGAATACATAAAAGAAGGCTTATTCCAGTACTTAACAAATCCTTTGATCTTTTTTATCATAATCGGAGTTTTTTTCTGTTTGCTATGGATCATAAGAGCAAAGCAAGGAGCAGAAGAAAAAAGAAGCATGAAAAGTGCTTTCCTTTATTTCTTCCTTACCTACGGCTTTTTCTATGCTTTTTGGTGGATCACAATGTTTATATACAAGTTTGTTTTAAGAAAGAAAATTAAATGGGGACCAAGGTACTATTAAAATGAAAAGAAAGATTGTGAAAGAAAAATACATTGCTGTTTTTGCCCTAGCCACATTACTCTTTATTGTTGGTATACTTGTTGGTCACTGGATTAGTGAATGGAAAATAAAAAAGACCTTGGAGGTTGAAAAAAAGCTAAGGTTTGACCTTCTTTCTCTTGAACTTGAAACAGAAATGTTAGAAAATTATCCATGCACTATCGAAGCTATGATGCTTGAGGAAGAGCTTGGAAACATTGCAAGGAAAGTTTCCTTTTTGGAAGAACAGTTAGGTAAAAGAAACCCAAAAGTGTTAGAACTAAAAAAATATTATTCTCTTCTTGAAATAAGACACTACCTCTTGATGAAAGAAAGGAAGGAAAGGTGTAATGAAAATTACACATTGATTTTGTTCTTTTATTCAAATCTTCCAGAAAACATAGAGGTAAGTGAAAAACAAGGTTATGTGCTGGATTACCTAAGAGATAAGTACACGACAAAAAAGGTAAAGATCTATTCTCTAGATTATGACCTTGACTTAGGGATAATAAAAGAGCTTATCAGGATTCATAACA
This sequence comes from Candidatus Pacearchaeota archaeon ex4484_31, assembly GCA_002254805.1. Classification (GTDB taxonomy): domain Archaea; phylum Nanobdellota; class Nanobdellia; order Pacearchaeales; family UBA284; genus EX4484-31. The sequence continues at coordinate 4,868 of NJDW01000023.1, forward strand.
TAAGTGAAGTTCCTAGCTTGGTAATCGATGGAAATCTTTATGTTGGTTTCCAAAGTAAGGAGAAGCTAGAAAGAATTCTTAAGGGGAATAAGTGAAGATATAAACTTCTTCTTCCCTATCCTTGAATTTTTTAACAAACTCAAATCTTTTATCATCATATAAAAATTTAAGTTCTGGATACTTTCTCGGACTGCTTGAGCTTATTACGACACAGCCTTTCTCTTTCATTATAGCTGATACATTGTCTTGAAAGTTTCCTTCTAATGGCAAGACAACAATCTTTTTTTTGGAATAGAAAGCTATGACAGGCCAGTTAAAGTTACTGTAAACAACAGGACAGGATGAATTTTCTTTTATCCATAACGATGCCTTCATTATAGCAACCTCAGATTCGTTATGATATAGCTTTATTGAAAGTGGTGGATGTAATTGAAAAATTTTGGAATATTTTTAAAATTAGTTTTGTGCTTTTGGAATTAAAAATTAATAATCTTGTGCTTATAGAAGATGTTCATTCAAAATATATCTAGGCTCTTGATGTGTTGTTATGTGAAATAAAGAGAAGGGTATGAAAGAAAAACAAAGCAGAAATAATGTAGGAAAATCAATTCTTTTATTTTTGAATGAGAAAAAGAAAAGTATTGGGATTCCGACCATGGCAGAATAAGGCAGAAGTTTATGTAACGTAACGAAATATGTATACCAAGGTGTTTTCTTTCCCCAGAAAGGAACTTTCATGTTTAAAAGGATAGGATAAAAAGGCGAGTTAAAATGCTGGTAGGAATAAATAAAATAAATAAGAGTGCTTGCTATGAAACCGATAAAAAAGATAAAAATATGCTTTGGATTGAATTGCTTTTTTAACAGTAAAACACAAGCGAAAGGAATGAATAAAGCAAATGAAGTGAACTTTAAGAGTATTGAAAGTCCAAGAAAAATTCCTGAAAATAATGAATAATACAATTTTTTTGTTTTTATTGATAACAAGAAAAGTAAGGATGTAATTGCCCAGAATGTTGGTAACAATGAATCAACCAAAATCCTATGAGATTCTTGGATATGTAAAGGGCTAGCTAAAAAAATTAATGAAGCTAACAAAGCAATTTTTTCATCAAACAAATTTCTTGCTAGGATGAACGTAAAAACTGTGCCTAAAGCTGAAATAAAAGCAACAACAAGATGGGCTGTAAAAAGAGAATGATGTAGCTTGTAAGCTATAGCAATCATCAAAGCTAGTAATGGTGGCCTTAAATGAAATTCATCGTAGTTGTTCTGACGAAAGCCGCTGATGATTTCTGCGTGCTGTAGATAAACACATTCATCCCAAAAATGAAAGCCTATTCTTACGGGAAGCAACCTAACAAAAAAAGAAAGAAGAAATAATAAAATAAAAACAGAGTAAATTTTTTTATCTTTCATCTCCCTCCCCATGCAAGACATTTCTTTGCTTT
>NJDW01000024.1 GCA_002254805.1 Candidatus Pacearchaeota archaeon ex4484_31
TCAACTAGAAGCAAAACAGCCAAACTCTGCTATGAGAAAATGTGTTAGAGTTCAGCTCATAAAAAATAACAGGCAGGTTACTGCATTTGTTCCAGGTTATAATGCATGGAAATTCATAGATGAACATGATGAAGTTATAATACAGCCAATAGGAGGAAAACAAGGAAGGGCTAAAGGCGATATTCCCTGTATTAGATATGAGGTTGTTAAGGTTAATGATCAGCCTTTAAAATGGCTTGTAAAAGGAAAAATTGAAAAGGCTAGAAGATGATCTTCGATTTATTTTCTACAAGTGATGTAAAAATTAGGGATCCTGGGTTGAAAAGGTACATTAACTTAGATGAAAAAATAATGGTAAAGAGTTATGGAAGGAACAGAGAAAGGTTTGAAAAATCTAAAACACATGTTTTGGAAAGACTAGCAAATTTGCTTGCTGTTCCTGGCCATAGAGGAAAAAAGCATAAGATAATAACGAGAAGTACTGGAAAGTACACAAAGTGTATGAAAATAGTTATAAAAGCATTAAAGCTTATACAGGAAAAAACAAAAGAAAATCCTATACAAGTGTTGGTAAGAGCTATAGAATGTGCTGCTCCAAGAGATGAAGTTACAACAATAGAGTATGGAGGTGCAAGATATCCTCAAGCAGTAGATTGCTCGCCTTTAAGAAGACTCAACCTTGCTTTAAGGCATCTTGTGCATGGAGCTTATGATAAAAGCTGGAACAAAAAAACAAAGATACATGAAGCATTGGCTGAAGAAATCATTTTAGCAAGCCAAAATAAACCTGAAAGTTATGCAATAAGGAAAAAAACAGAAATGGAAAAACAGGCTGATGCTGCAAGATAAAAATGGCAAAGGATAGAACAAAACAAATTTTGGAATTGATGAACCAAAGAGATAGAATAAGAAACATAGGAATAGCTGCACATATAGACCATGGAAAAACAACGATGACAGATTCATTACTTGCTGGAGCAGGAATGATTTCTGAAGAACTTGCTGGAAAACTTCTTGTTATGGACTTCCATGAAGATGAAAAGAAAAGAGGTATAACAATAGATTCAGCAAATGTTAACATGATCCATAATGTTGATGGAAAGGACTATTTGATAAATTTGATAGACACTCCAGGACATGTAGACTTTAGCGGAGAGGTAACAAGAGCTATGAGAGCTTGTGATGGTGCTGTAGTATTAGTAGATGCAGCAGAAGGAATGATGCCACAAACAGAAACAGTATTAAAACAAGCCTTGAAAGAAAGAGTTAAGCCTGTTCTTTTCATAAACAAGGTTGATAGACTCATAAAGGAGTTGAAGCTTAAACCAGAAGAAATGCAAAAAAGGTTATTAACAATAATCAACGATGTTAACAAATTTATCAAATCTGTGGCTCCTCAAGAATGTAAGCAATGGCATGTTAGTGTTGAAGAAGGCTCTGTTTGCTTTGGTTCAGCTAAGGATAAGTGGGCTTTAAGCTATCCTTTCATGAAAAAAACCAACGTAACATTTAAGGATGTTTTTGATGCTTATGAAAAAAATGCTATTGATGAACTTTCAAAAAAAGCTCCTTTATATGAAGTTGTTATGGATATGGTAGTAAAGCACTTACCTAGTCCTCTAGAAGCTCAACGTTATAGGATTCCTAAAATTTGGCATGGTGATTTAGAAAGCGAAGAAGGAAAAGCTCTGATCAACTGTGATCCTAACGGACCAGTTGTTTTTATTCCAACAAAAATAGTCATAGATAAACATGCTGGTGAAGTTGCAGGAGGCCGCTTATTTTCAGGAACTGTTAGAAGTGGACAAGAGCTTTACTTAAACCTTGCTAAAAAATGGGTTAGAGTGCAGCAGGTTAATCTTTACAAAGGACCTCAAAGGTTGATTGTTGATGAAGCAACAGCAGGCAACATCATCGGAATAGTTGGCTTAACAAATGTTTTCGCTGGAGAAACTGTTTCTTCGAAACCTATAGAGCCTTTTGAAGAGCTTAAGCATTTCTTTGAACCAGTTGTTACTTGTTCGATTGAAGCAAAAAAGCCAGCAGATTTGCCAAAGCTGATAAATGTTTTAAGGCATGTGGCAAAAGAGGATCCTACAGTTAGCGTTAAGATAAATGAAGAAACTGGACAGCATTTGTTAAGTGGTTTGGGCGAACTACACTTGGATGTTATTGTAAACAGAATAAAAACAGAGAAAGGAGTTGATGTGGTTGCTTCAAAACCTATAGTTGTTTATAGAGAAACTGTAACAAAAGAAAGTAAGGTGTTTGAAGGAAGAAGTCCAAACAAGCATAACATATTTTACCTTAAGGTTGAACCTCTTGAAGATTCTGTTTATCAAGCAATAAAAAATGGTGAACTTCCTGAGATGAAAATAAAAAAGAAAGATGAAAAACTATTTAAAACTCTAGAAGCTTTAGGAGTAAGTCCTAACGAGATTAGACAGTACAAAGAGATTTACAGGGATAACGTTTTCTTGGATAAAACAAGAGGAATAGTACATATTGGTGAAGTCATAGAACTTGTTATGGCTGCTTTTGAACAAATCTGCGATGCTGGTATTTTAGCAAAAGAGCCTTGTATGAAATTAAAAGTTAGTCTTGTAGATTGTAAGCTGCATGAAGATGCGATACACAGAGGACCTGCTCAAGTCATTCCTGCTGTAAGAGATGCACTGAAAGCTGCGATCCTTGATGCCAAGCCAGTTCTTTACGAACCTTTACAAATAATACAGATAGAAACACCAGCAAACTTCATGGGAGAGGTAACAAAAATAATTGCTTCAAAAAGAGGCCAGCTTTTAGGTGTTGACCAAGAAGGTGAAAGACTAAGCATCAGAGCAAAGATGCCAGTAAGTGAAATGTTTGGCTTAACAAATGAACTAAGAAGTGCTACAGAGGGAAGAGCTGCCTTTTTCATAGTAGATCAGCTCTTTGAGCAAGTTCCAAAGGAATTACAAGAAAAAATAATAAGACAGATAAAAGAAAGAAAGGGAATCGAATAAAAAAAGATATTTAAAATAAAGTTTCTTTTTTTAACATGGCAAGCTACAAAGAATTATTAGATAGGCTTTATGAAAAAGTGAAGGTAACAGAAAGTTCTGAAAGGTTTGAAATCCCTAAAGCTAACGTTAGGATTGAAGGTAATAAAACAATTGTTGTTAATTTTTCTCAGATATGTTCAAGATTAAAGAGGAAACCAAACCATCTAGCAAAATTCTTATCAAAAGAACTTGCAAGTCAAGCTATAGTAGAACAAAACAGACTTATCCTGAACAGAAAGCTTAACGCAAAGATGGTGAACGAAAAGATAGAGCTATATGTTAAGGAATTTGTTATTTGTCCAGAATGTAAAAAACCTGATACAGAGCTGATAAAAGAAAAAAGGTTTGTGTTTTTACATTGTCTTGCCTGCGGTGCAAAACACTCTGTAAGAAGTGTTTAAAATGGTGCTCATAAAAATTCATAAGGCTTATAGAGAAATCGTAGCTGTATGTGATCCAGAGCTTATAGGGAAAAAATTCGAAGAGGGTAAAAGGCAGCTTGAAGTGAATGAACAATTCTTTAAAGGAAAGGAAATGGATGAAGAAGAAGCTATAGAGCTTTTAAAAGAAAAGTTCGTTGATGATGCCTGCTTCAACTTTGTTGGAGAAAATGCTGTGAAGGTAGGAATAAAAGCTGGATTAATAGATGAAAAAGAAGGAATAATGAAAATACAAGGAATACCTTATGCTTTATACCTAATTTAAAATGTCTGAAGAAGTGCTTAGGGTAAGGGTACCGAAAGGAAATGAAGTACTTGGAATTCTAGAAAGAAGGTTAGGAGGAAACCACATGTTAGTGAAGTGTCTTGATGGAAAGGAAAGGGTTTGCAGGGTTCCAGGAAGGTTAAAAAGAAAGTTATGGCTTAGGGAAGGAAACGTAGTTCTTGTTGAACCATGGCAATTACAAGGAGATAAAAAAGGTGATGTAATATGGAAGTACAACCCAGCTGAGGTTGAATGGTTAAAGAAAAAAGGCTTTCTCAAAGAAATAGAAGATGAAATATAATGTTGTGTTAGCTGAATCCAAACTTAGGAAGATTTCTAAAATAATAAAAGATGAAAAAAACAGGAAAAAAATTGAAAAAGCTTTGGGTTTAAAAATAGAATTGAAGAAAGGCTTTGTTCAGGTTAGCATAAAAGAAAGTAAAGAAGCTGCTTTGAAAAAATATGTTGTTGAAAAAATCTTTGATGCTTTGGCTTTGGGCTTTCCTCTTGAAAAAGCTTTACTCTTAAAAAGTCCGGAATATGTTTTGGAAAAAACAAACATAAAATCTAGGGTAAGAAGTTCTAGGTTAAGTGATGTTAAAGCAAGGCTCATAGGAAGAAAAGGAAAGGTAAAGAAAAAAATAGAAACATTAAGTAATTGTTCTGTTGTTCTTCACAACAATACCATTGCTGTGATAGGAAAAATAGAAAACGTTAACATAGCTGGTTTTGCAATAAAGGCTTTGATAAGAGGTTCTCCGATAAAAAGAGTCCTTAAATTGCTTGAAAGAAAAAGGGATGAGCTTGAGGAAAGTGAAGAAATTGAGCCGAAACTTTTTAATACCATCTCTTTCTTCCTTTAGTAATGCCAGGGTAGCTCAGCGGGTAGAGCACACGGCTGTTAACCGTGGGGTCGGAGGTTCGAGTCCTCCCCCTGGCGTGCAAAATGTACCAAAAGTTGGAAAGTTTAGTTATAGAAGTTTTTAGAAACTTACCTTTAGCAGAATTTGCTGTAAAGGATCCTAAAACCATTTCCTTTTTGGCTTCCCAAATTTTAAAGCTAGGTCTTCAGTTTCAAAGAGAGAGTCCAGTAGGAGCAAAAGTTCCTTCGATGGTAAAACAGGAAAAATATGAAGCAGTAATCGCTATACTTCACCAAATTTCAAAGAAGTTAAAGGTTGGAAGCAACTCTGCTATCGGCTTGGTAGATCCTTTCTTAAAAGAGGTTTTTGTTGGCGGGATAGGAAAAAGAAAGAAGTTCTATGAAGAAAGAGGTTTTAGGGCTCCGTCCTTTGTCACAATAAGTCCAACAAACAATTGCAATTTAAGATGTAAAGGCTGCTATGCAAACGAACCATTCAAAATAATAAATCTAGACTATGAGATTTTTAATCAAATAATAAATGAATGCGAAAGTTATGGAATAAACTTT
>NJDW01000025.1 GCA_002254805.1 Candidatus Pacearchaeota archaeon ex4484_31
AGTTGTGAGAGCAATAATACTAATAATTACTGCTGCAAAAAGCATCAGTATCTTTTTCATTTCACCTCTTTTTTATTTTTTTGTTTTAAAGGTCGTGAGGCATTATCGTTGTTCTTTTGTTTGCTTTTGCTCTCTCTGCAGCTTTTTTCAAGATTTCTTCTACTTTTTTGTTTAATGCATCTATGAGATCTGAAGAAATTCTCATGTCCTTAATGACCTCTTTTAGGTTAGATTTTATTATTAAATTTGCCATTTTTTATTTTTTATTTATTTTACGTAATTTATAAATTTTTCCTTTTAACTTTTTAGCTTTTTTTCTCTTGCTTTAGGTCTTTTCAAAGGGAAAGGAATTACCTCTCTTATCGAAGGTTGGTCTGTTAAGATCATTGTTATTCTGTCTATGCCTATTCCTAAACCGCCTAAAGGAGGCATTCCATGTTCAAGAGCAAAAAGAAAGTCTTCATCTATGGATTCTGCCCAAACCTCTTTAAGCTGCTTTCTTTTCTTAACCTGCTCTTCCAAAAGCTTTCTTTGTAAGATAGGATCGTTAAGTTCTGAATAAGCATTACAAACTTCTATGCCGCAACAAACACCTTCAAACCTTTCAACCAAGCGCTTATCTTTTCTATGTGGCTTACATAAAGGCGTGCTTTCAAGAGGATAATCAAGAATCAATGTAGGCTCCATTATTTTATCTGCAACCAAAGATTCAAAAAGTTCATTTACTATCGTTCCCCAAGAAGCTGTTTTAGGTATTTCTAAGTTATGCTTGTCAATCAAAGGAACAAGTTCTTCTCTACTAACATTAACGTTTATGTTTGCATATTTCTTGATTGCATCTATAACTGTTAGATGTTTCCACTTTCCAAAATCAATTTTATTTCCTTGATATGTGATTTTTGTTGTTCCATAAAGTGTTTTAGCAAGGGTTTTCATCAAACTTTCAAATAACTTCATCATATCATTGTAATCAGAATAAGCTTCATAGAGCTCAACCTGCAAGAACTCTGGATGATGTAATCTGTCTATGCTTTCATTTCTAAAATCTTTACAAATTTCATATACCTTTCCTAAACCACCAACGATAAGTCTTTTTAGGTAAAGCTCATCACTGATTCTAAGAAACATTTCTTGCTTCAAAGCATTCAAAAATGTCTTGAAGGGTTTTGCTGCAGCTCCACCATAAACTAACTGTAAAGCAGGAGTATCAACCTCAATAAAGCCCCTTTCATCAAGAAAATTCCTTATCGTTTTCAAGATCAATGCTTTTTTCTTGAATATATCTCTTACATTTGGATTCATTATAAGATCAAGGCATCTATGCCTATATCTTAGTTCTGGATCCTTTAAGCCATGCCATTTTTCAGGCAAGGCTCTTATTGATTTTGAAAGCAAGATAAAGTTTTTTACAAGAACACTTAGCTCACCTTTCTTTGTTCTCATAACAATTCCTTCACAACCAATGATGTCGCCAGCATCTATAAAGTTTTGAAAAAACTTTAGCTTTTCCTTTCCTAAAGTACTTTCCTCAAATATAACCTGAATTTTTCCACTCCTGTCTTGTAAATGAGCAAAATTTATTTTTCCGTGCCTTCTTATAGAAAGAAGCCTGCCAGCTACCTTAACCCTTTCCTTTGATTTTTCTTCTGGCTTAATGCTCTTATATTTTTGATGAATTTCTGAAGCAAGATTTTTTTGCTCATACTTGTAAGGATAAGGATTGATGCCAAGCCTTTCTAATTCTTTAAGCTTTCTCAACCTTTCTTTCCTTATTTCTTCTTCTCTTGCCATCAGATTTTAAGAAAAATTTCTTTTAAATATTTAACAGTTAATGTTTATATAACTCTTTCTGGTTTCAAAACATAGCCAGGCTTTTTCTTAATTTCACTGCTTTTATAAAATGGCTTTACTATCGCCACTATCTTTTTTTCAGAAAATGCAACAACAAGCTGTTCCTTTCCAAATTTTCCATCTATTTTTAAAATTTCCCTTGCTTTTAGAAACTTTCCTTCCCTTAATTTTTCTGCAGCTTCTTTTGAAACAAAGACTATTGGCGCTATTCTTGTTATAACTTCTTCCATACTTTTCAAGCTTTTTTCTGTTAACTTTTCAAGACTTACCGCTTCTTCTAAAGAGAAAGGACCTTGCTTTATTCTTCTTAGTTCTTTCATGTGAGCTCCGACTTTGAGTTTTATGCCTAAGTCATGGATAAGCTTTCTTATGTATGTTCCAGCTTCACATCTAACCTTGAAAGAGAAATCCTTATTCATTTTTTTGATAACCTTAAAAGAATAAACTGTTCTTTCTCTCAACCTTCTTGCTACCTTGCTTCTTCTTGGCGGAATTTGCTTTATCTTTCCTATAAAATCTTTTTTTATTGTTTCATCAAGTTTTTCTAGTGAAACATCTTTATGTAAATGTGCCAAGCCTACATATTCTTTATCGAGTTTTAAGAATAAAGGCATAAGCTTTGTAGCCTTTCCCAAAGCAACTATGAGCAAGCCAGTAACGTTAGGATCTAGAGTTCCGGCATGTCCGGCTTTCTTAGCATTCAACTTTCTTTTTACAATTTCACAAACCTGAAAGCTTGTCAAACCTTTAGGTTTATCCACAAAAACAAAACCGTCCATAAAAAACAAAAGCTTTAAATATTTTAATTTTTTTATGATAAAAAGAAAAAACAAAAAATAAAAAAGAAAAAGAGGTAAAAATGGAAAAACACTTTTTTTGGGCTTTTTTCGTAATCGCATTGATGCTAGGACTTACCATAGGAATTTCTTACACAAACATAACTTTAACGGCTTCAGCAATAGCAGGAAAAGAAGTTCCTTGGTGGCAGAAAATCTTGAAAGGTGCTCAATCAACAGGTTCTGAAAGTTCCAGTAAACTCAGCCAAGAGATAGCGAATCAAACATTCAACCAAAGCTGGTTGTTTCCCCTTTGCAATAACATTACAGCTGTGATTCACCTTAACAACAAACATGAAGTTTTTTTGCTTAGAGAATGCGAAAAGGCAGTTTACATAAAACGGTTGAAAAAATACGAAGTGATTTTGCATGAGGTCATAGGAAATACAGCTTATATAGAATACGTAGAATATATAAGAGGAGTACCATGTAACCATCAGTATCTAGCAATAAGCCCAAAAGCCATAGGGTTTGCTGTCGAAGTGTTGAAAGCATTTGGTCCACGAGGATTACCACAAGTTCAAGACGGAAGTGCTTTGCTTGTGATGCCGAGAAAGATGCATGAAGATTATTGCTAGTTTTTTATTTTTTTATTTTTCGTAAAGTGTTTCTTCAAGTTTACGTAAGTGTTTTGAGTTGATCGGTAGAAACTTGTTACTATCTACAGAGAATAGAGTTTCTGTCCCTGCGTTCTTTTCTATTACAAGAACTTCAGTATCATCTAAGCGTCTTAGGTATGCTTCTTTAATTCTGTTATTATAGTGAGAGATTGCCATGCCAATACCAAAACCAAGAAATATTCCTGCTATTGCACCAGAAAAATAATTCTTTATCCAGTTCTTCCCGTTCTTTATGTCTTCACTTTTCATTTTTTATTTTTCTAAAGCCTTTCTAAAGATTTCTTGCTTTTCTTTTACTTGCGTAAGTTCTTTTGGCTTTATCTTTTCTTCTGTTTCTTTGCGCAATATCTTTTCTTTCACCTCTTCTTCCTTCTTTTTTTCCTTTCCCTCCTTTTCTTTTTTCTTTACTTCCTCCTCTTTCTTCTTTTCTTCTTCCTTCTTTTTCTTAGCTTTTTCTCTTTCCTCCTTCTTTTTCCTTTCCTTTTCAATTTTCTTCAACAGCATTTCCTCTTCTACCTTATACTTTTTAGGCAAGCCAACGAACTCAACTTTAACGTTTCCATCCTTATCTTTTATTGCTTTAACAGTAATTTTGTAAGGCGGTTTCTTTGCTCCTCTTATCCATATCGCTCTGTTAACCCAAACATCTATCTTTATTTTACTTTCATCTCTTTCAGGAACTTTCATATGTCTTGCTAAAAATTTCCTTATAGCTTTTATTGCTTTCTTAGCTCTTTTCCAGTAAGGAGCTTTCAGTATTTCTTTTCTAAGAGGAATCGTATATGTTCTTTCTAAAACAATATCCTTAGACATTTTAATTTTAATACTTTTTCTTTTTTCTTCCTGACTTTATTTCCTTTTTATGCTTTTTCTTTATCTTTGTTCTTCTCCAATGTCTTCTTACTCTTGTAAGTCTTGAAGGATGAACCTTTTTTCCTTTACCTAAAGCTTTTAGTACTATCCAAAACGGAGCCCACCTTGTTCTTTTTCCTTGCTTTCCTAAATGCATTTTAAAACCTAAACTTTTATGGCTTGCCATTTCACCTCTTGAAATGAAAACCTTTTTTTCCTTTTTGTATTTCTATCAGCAATTCTTTAAATTCTTTATCAGTTAAAGCTCTTTGCAATTGTCCGAATTGAACAGCCTGAGCTATAGCAGCTATAGCCTTTATAGCTATTTCTGGATGCGCTATTTTCAGATTTCCATATCTGCTTAAGGCTTCTTTTGTTAAGTACTTTTTTGCTATGCTTTCAAGCATTTCTATTTGCTTCATCAGTTCTTCTTTATTTTCTTCATTCATTTTTTTCTTTTTTCTTTAGCTCAGCAGCGATTTCTTCAAGCCATTCCTTTCCTTTTTTTGTTAATCTTCTGCCGCTTCTTTTACCCTTAACTAACTCTGCTAGACCAGCTTTTTCTGCTTGTTGCAGTATCGTTCTTATTATCTTTCCGCTAGCTTTCACAAATTTTTCAGGACTCACTCCAGGATTCTTTCTTGTTCCATACTTTGTTCTTAGTCTTTCTACTCCTATCACTCCTCTAACATATAAGGTTCTTAATATGCTAGCAGCCCTTATGTACCACCAATCGCTTTGCTGAGGTGGCCTTTCCTTCCCATGACTTGTCTTCACAAACTTTGCCCATTCAGGCATAGCAAATTCCTTCATCTGCTTTAGTTTTTCAGCTAGAACATTGATAAAGAGATCTGGCTTTATTTCATGAACAGTTACTTTTTCAGTTTTCGCCATTTTCTTACAAAGATTTTAAAGCCAATAATTTTGAATGTAAAATCCTTTTTAAGCCTTTTATTCATTTCCTCACATAT
>NJDW01000026.1 GCA_002254805.1 Candidatus Pacearchaeota archaeon ex4484_31
TTGCTTAAGCAATTTTGAAAAGCTTTCAAAATCATCACAATGGAAAGGATCTTCAAGATATGTAAAGCCCTCCTCTGAAAGTTTTTTTACATAGCTTAACTGTTCTTCCACTGTAAGACTTGTTTCTTTCTTAACAGAAGAAAAATTTCTGTATCTGTACTTTTTAGCAACGTAGAATGTTGAAGCAGCAAAATCTATTCCAACAACAACCTTTATATCAAACCTATTCTCTGTTTTTTCCTTTATTTTTTTTACAAGCTCAAGAACTTTTTGATCGCTTAATGTTGAAGCCAATGCATTTTCATCAGTTAACGTTCCTTTCCAGTCCTTATCAAAAGTTTTCAGCATTTCTTTCGCTTCACTATATATGTTCTTGTTTATGAATGCTGCATCAAAAAAACTTTTGGTTTTTGGCATAAACAAAATTTCTTGGAAGTCTATCTTTCTTTCTTGCTTTACATGTAAGCCACCTCCTATGCAATTTCCTAAAGGTTTTGGTAAAGATGGCTTCTTTTTTTCAAGAAGAAACTTCCATAGCTCTTGGTTGTTTTCTTTTGCCATAGCCCTTAGGATTGCTCCCTCTAATGCATACAAACAGTTTCCTCCTATAAACTCAAGCCTTTCTGTTTTATCATAGCGTTTGATAAGTTCTTCTATCTTGGAAAGATCTGAAAATGAATCAAACCTCATCTTTTCATTAACAATCTTTTTTCCTATCACATTAACAAAACAAATGCTGAAGTCTATGCCTTTAACAGAGAAATCTCTTACTTCATACTTTCCTTTACTTTTTCCTGAAGGAGCACTACAACAGCTAGATATGTTATTTTTTGTTTTTACAAATACCTCTATGGTTTCTTCGTTTCTAGAATTAAGTGTTTTAAAAGCCTTGATTTCATTTAAATACATTCTTACTCTTCTATTTCCTCACTCTCTTCAACTTCTTCTGTTTCTTCTGCTTCTTCAGCAGCTTGCTCGATTTCTTCTGCTTCCTCAACCTTTTCCTTTTCTTCAGGCAAGGCTTCTTCACTTTCAGTTGCTTCTTCCTCTTCTTTAACAATCTCTACTTCTTCTTGAATCAAGGCTTGTTCTATTTTCTTTGGCATAGGCCTTTTAACTGTTATCGGAAGCACTCCTTCCTTAAACTCTAGTTCAGCAATTTTTATTGGATCATAACCTATCTTTTCCAGCTCTTCTTTGCTTAGCTTTAATAATATTGGTGCGTTTGCACTGATCTGTAAGGCTCTTGCTCCTATTATCCTTGCTTTTTCATATTTTGTGTAGGTTTCTTTTTCTTTTGCCATTTTTTTACAGGTTAATCTTGTTTAAAATTTCTTTTCCCTTTTTTATAATTATTTTTATTGCTTCTTTTATTTCTTCTTCACTTAAGGGAGTTTCTCCACCTTTTTGTATTGCATGTATAAACTCTTTTTTTCTGTAGCTCATCCCAACAGTAATCCTTGCCTGAGAAATTTCTTCTTCTATTGTTGTTGGATCAAAAATGAATTTTTGTCCGAGTTTGTAAAGAGTTAAACCTATCACAGAATCGTTCAATGGTAATCTTTGCTTTGTAAGCTCTCCATACTTTACCTTATCTTCTTCTCTTGCAGGAAAAACAGCATCTTTCAATGCAGCTATCGAAGCTATTATCGAAGCATCTATCAAGTTTCCATCATCATTTATCGGATATACATCTATGAATACCATCCAAACAAGCTCACCTTTTTTTATACAAAGTTTTTTCAGGTTTATGAAATGGCTTTCCCTTATTATTCTATCTATGATCCTTGCAAGCTCTACGGCTTCAACACTTGGAGGACCTGGCTCAAACTTTTCACTTCCTATAGGAAAAAATTCAACGTTAACAGCTAAAGCACCTTCATCTGGTGTGTCTTGAAACGGCTCTGTAAGGTTAAGCTTTACTCCAGCTATAACCTCTGTATTTCCTATCCTAACTCTTGCGCTTCCCTCAGCTTTTTTTGTTACTCCCTTTTCTACAAAAATTTTTCTGAATTCTAGAAGGCTTCTTCCATCAAGCCTCTTATTTCTTGCGATAAGCTCTTCTATCCTTTTCTTTGTTAGGTTGGTAACTTCCATTTTATTTTTTGATGTTTTTGATTTTTTTCAATGTTCTTTCCTGTATCTTGCTTATCTTTAAACAGGCTTTTTTTCCAAGCTCTATTGCTTTAAAAAGCTCTTCAGCAGAAATCTTACCATCAAGCTGCAATAAGCTTATTTTCTTTGACCTTGATAAAAAAGCTATCGGAATGTCTGTTGTTTTTTGTTCCTCTCCTTCTTTGATAACCTTAAAGTCTTCTTCCTCTTTTGTTAGGTCAACAACAAGTTCATTGCCAAGCTTTCCAACAGAAACAGCACTTACAAGTTCTTTCATAGGAACTCCTGCGTTTGCCAAAGCAAGAGAAGCTGCGTTGATAGCAGCGCATCTTGTTGAAGCATCAGAATCTATTATCAAGGCATAAACATCTATAACAGAGTTTGGAAAAGCTTCAAGCTTTATTGCTGGTTCTAAGGCTTTTGTCATAACATAAGAAATTTCTATGCTTCTTCTTGTTGGTCCTGGCCTTTTCCTTTCTGGAACTGAAAAGCTAGCTAAATCATAGTAGCATCTTAACAAACATCTTTCAGGATTTTGTAAGTGTTGTGGATAAAGCTGTCTTGGACCATAAACAGAAACGATCGCTTTAGAATTGCCAAACGCAAACAAAGCACTTCCGTCTGCTCTGCTAACTACATCAACTCTTGCTTCAACAGTTCTGAATTCTTCATTACTTCTTCCATCCGGCCTTTTCATTTTCTAAAAACTCCTTTACTTTTTCTGTCAAGCCCTCTATAAACGGTTTTTCTGAAACAAGCTCTATTGCTTTTTTAGCAAGCAGCTCATTTTCTACATTTTTTCCTTTTATCCAAATAACACCATTCTGACCAACAACTATTGTTGTGTTGGTTTCCTTCTTTATTAAGTTTACCATGCTTCCTGCCCTTCCTATTATCCTTGGCACTCTCGTGGGATTCACAAGTATAATAAGACCTTCATCAAGTTTTTTTAAGCCTCTCTCTTTCATCGTTAGTTCTATGCTCCTTGTTTTTACAGACTTTACCTTAGCCAAAAGAATGTCTTTAACCTTGTAGTACTCTGAAAGATCTTCTTTTATTACTCTTTTGCCACATTCAGCTATAGTTAAAAAACCTAGATGTGGAGCTCTTATGTCAACAAACCATCCATTAAACGTTATGTCAATAACTTGACCTATCACTGTGTTTCCTTTTCTTGGTATGTAAACACCACTTAACGGAATTACCTTCAAAAGCTTTGTTGATCTGTCAACTACTCCAAACCTTTCAGCCACTATTTCATTACCTTCTTTTCTTGTTCCTTCTCCAGCAATAAACTCCTTTCTATTTTCTATGGTTTCTCCAGGAACAACTATCTCTCTTGCTTTTTCTTCTTCCATTTTTTATTTTTCAGTTTTTTCTGTCACTTCTTCTGTGATAGCTTTTCCATGCGTTAATTCATTTAGCTTATCATAAAATTCTATTTGCATTCCAGCAGGTAAGTTCAGTATAGCTGATAAACTTCCATCAGAAAGCCAATCTTCTTTTTCTACATTAAACTTTTTTATAACTCCATAGGTTTTGCCTACATACTCTGCTGGTATTGTAACCTTTATTTTCTTTGTTTCTATTCTTATCGGCACAACCTTTTGTATTTCCTTTAAGATGTTCATTGCTTGCTCTTCAGCACTTTTTCTTTCATCAATTTTTGCATGAACTTCTTCCAAAAGCCTCTCTACTCTTTCTCTTGTAAAAGGAGCATTTGTTCTTGGATCTATACAATTTCTAGCAAGAAAATCTATTACTTGCTTTAGTTTTTTCTCTCTTTCTTTTTCTCTGTAGGCTAGAGGCAAAACTATCTCGCCTTCTTTCAATATTCTTAATGCAATCTCATTTATGTTTGTTGTGTTAAATGCTTCTTCCAGTTCTTGCATAGAAGCCCTAAATCCTTTTTTGTAATCCTTAAAAACTACATCTGTAAGAAGCACAGCTGAAACATCAGCTGGATTGATATTCTTTTTATTTTTTAGTTCAACAGCTTTTTCACAATCAACAATTATCTCAAAGTTTTTATTTTTCAGTTTAAGTCTTGCTATTGTTTCTGTCATTTTAAAAAAACTACCTTATGTACTTTGAAAGAGCTTTTCCTTCAATTCTTTTAGCTTTTCTTTCCTTCTTTTTTACATAAGCTGCTTCAAACCTTGTTATGTCAAAGCTCCTACCAAGAATTTTCTTGAAAATGTTCAGAGCTATTTTTATTGCCTTGTCTATTGTTGGTACTTCCTTTACCTTCCTTAACATCTCTTTTATTTTTTCATCGTTCTCGCCGATAGCTGCAGCTCTGTAAGCGCAGTAATTTCCTGTAACTTCACTCACATAAAGTTTTGGTTCATCATTCTTGTCTATTCCTGCTATCATTATTTCTACACCAAAAGGTCTTGCACCAGCATATTGTGTTGCTGATTGCTGGATATCTGCTATGTCCCTAACTACTGTTTCCACTGAAGCTGGTTCATCATACGTTACCCTATGCTGTTGTGCAACTATCTGAGCTCTTTCAATCAACACTCTAGCATCACTTAAGATTCCAGCAGCACTAGCAATTATATGTTCATCTACCTGCCAAACCTTCATTCCTTTCGCTAGTATAACAAGGTTGTCTATAGGTCTTCTATCAGCAACTATCACAACACCATCAGAACATAGAAAGCCTATACTTGCTGAACCAAGCTTAACAGTTTTTTCAGCATATTCAACCTGCAAGAGCCTTCCGTCAGGACTAAACATCGTTGCTGTTCTGTCATATCCCATTATCCTATGCTGCATCTCCATCTCCATTTTAAAAACATTAGAATTACTATGTTTATAAAACTTATGTCTTTGCTTGCTAAATGTGGTAAACTTTATGTTAGTAGATACTTTGCCGTAGTTGGCATTAATTTGGAACTTTATGTCCACAACGGCACAAACTTTGCTTTTTTCTTCTTTATTTTCCCAACC
>NJDW01000027.1 GCA_002254805.1 Candidatus Pacearchaeota archaeon ex4484_31
ATAGTTCCGGTAAAGGTTAAATAAAAAATGGAAAAGACAGCTATGTTTTTGATCCATGGAGTTACAAAAGGAAATAACGAGTTTAGTAAGATAAAGGAATATCTTGAAAAAAAGAACAAGAATCTTAAGGTTTATTTACCTTTACTTCCAGGTCATGAAATATGTCCGATAACAAAACAAACATGCTTACAAAAATTCTGGCTTACAACCCCTAAAGATTGGTTAGATTTTTCAGAAAAAGAATTCAAAAAAGTTAGAAAAAAACATAAAAAGGTTATTGTTGGTGGGATTTCGCTAGGCGGAAACCTCGCGATTTCTATTGCTTCAAGATACAAAGTTGATGGAATTATTCTGATAGGAACACCGATGTTTCTTGCTCCAGTACTTACAATAGGCTATTATGCAGCAAACATTGCTATGTTTATCCTGAAGAAAAAGTACAGGGAAAGAAGTGGCTACTATCATAATTTTCCTTTACAAAAGCTTTTATCAATGAAGCTTTACATAGATAAAACAAGGAAAGAAGTGAAAAGGGTAAAAGCACCTCTTTTGATAATACATTCAAAAAAGGATGATATAGCCTTGCCAAGGTCAGCAAGATACATCTTTAAGAATGCTGGTTCAAGAAAAAAGAAGCTCATTTGGATACCGTTGAGGCATGGAATAGACGCTAGCTCTAAGGTTGAAGCTGAAATGATTTCTAACATAGTTTTACATTTCTTGAAGAAATACATAGAATGAAATTTAAAAAAGATTTCTTGGAAAGGATGGAAAAACTTTTAGGAAATGAAATAAATGAATGGAAGTCCTGTTTAGAAAAACCTATTCCAAAAACAATAAGGGTAAACACAATAAAGATCTCTAAAGAAAATCTGAAGAAAAGACTTGAAAGGAAGTGGAAAGTAAAAGAAATCAAAGGTTTTGAACAAGCTTTGATTATTAAAGAACATTTACCTGGAGAACTAGGAAACTCTATAGAGCATAAGCTTGGTTATTTTTATGTTCAAACTCTCAGCTCAATGATGCCTCCTTTAGCTTTAGAACCAAAAGAAAAAGAATTGGTCTTAGATTTATGCGCTGCTCCAGGAGCAAAGACAACACAGATTGCAGCTATGATGAATAATAAAGGAACGATAATTGCAAACGAACCAAAGTTTAAAAGGATAAAAGCGTTAGTGAGTAACCTTGAAAGATGTGGTGTTACAAATACTATAGTAACAAAGATGGATGGAGTAAAACTTGTTAAGAAGATAAGGAAAAAAATACGTTTTGATAAGATTCTGGTTGATGTTCCTTGTTCTGCTACAGGTTCAAGAGAAGGCTCGGCTTTTAAGATGTGGAACCTAAACATGATCAAAGGTTTGTCAAGCTTGCAAAAAAAATTAGCATCTGTGGCTCTTAGTTGTTTAAAGGAAAATGGCATCTTGGTTTATTCAACATGTTCTCTTGAGCCAGAAGAAAACGAAGCAGTTATAGATTTTCTTGTTAAAAATTTTGATGTGCGAATAGAAGAATTTAAATTGCCGATAAAGAGTAGAAAAGCAATCACAGAATGGCAGTCTATGAAATTTGATAAAACAGTAAGGAAGTGTAAAAGAATTTATCAACATGATAATGATAGTGAAGGATTTTTTATAGCTAGGTTAAGAAAAATAAAATGAAAAGAAAAATAAAGCAGGCTGAAAAAATAAAAATAGTGGAAGAAAGCTTAAAAGAGTATGGAATAAAACTTCAAGGAATTTTCATTTTTTCAGGAAAAGAAAAGGTAAGGTTTTTCACAGGTTCTTTAACCAAAGAAGACTTAAACTTTCTTTTAAGTAACTGTAAAGTTGAGGTGATAGGAATTGGTCTAGGAAAAATACAGGAAAAAAGCTTAAGATTGAGCTTTGATGCTGCAAACCTGTTCGGAAAAGAAGCAAAAAAAGTAATTAACATCAATGAGGAAGAAGCAAAAAAATGGCTTCAAGGCTTTGACATCGAAAGAAAGGAACAAAAAGGTTTTTTTATCATAAAACATAAAGAAGATATACTTGGATGTGGAAAGAGCACTGGCAATAAAATACTGAACGGGGTTCCAAAAGAGAAAAGGATGGTAAAAACAAAATGAAATCAAAGAACATAAAAGAAATAAGGAAAATTTTGCAAGAGGTTTTGAAGAAAATAAAGATTTCTGAAAAAGAGAGGAAAGAAATAGAAAAGAAAATAAAGGAATTTAAAAAGCAGATGATGCCTTACCTAAAAAAAATTAATGCTAAGTTTTTTGTTGGCGGATCTTTTGCTAAGCACACCTTGATAAAAAAATCTAGCTATGAGTATGACATAGACATCTTTATAAGGTTTCCTTTAAGGTACAAAGAAAAAAACATATCTAAGATTTTAGAGAACATAATAAAAAAAAGATTCAGGTATTCAAAACTTAAAGGGTCAAGAGATTACTTTCAGGTAAGGTTTAAAAATCTAAAGTTTGAACTTATTCCAATTTTAGACATAAAAAGAGCTGAGCAGGCATCAAACATAATAGATGTATCTCCTTTACATGTTTTCTATGTTTTGAGTAAGGTGAAGGAAAAACAAGGAATAGCAGATGAAATATGTCTAGCTAAAAGTTTCTGTTATGCCCAGAACTGTTATGGAGCAGAAAGCTACATCAAAGGTTTTTCAGGCTATGCTTTAGAGTTACTAGTTATATATTACAAGAGTTTTCTAAACTTTATAAAGAAAGCCTCGACATGGAATGAAAATAAGAAGGTTATCATAGATATAGAAGGATATTACAAGAGTAAGGAAGAAGTGCTTACTGAAATAAATGAAGCAAAATTGCAAGCACCAATAGTACTGATCGATCCTGTTCAACCAAATAGGAATGTATGCGCTGCTCTAAGCCATGAAGTATATGCTAGGTTTATAAAAGCCTGCAAAGCTTTTCTTTCCAACCCTTCGATTAATTTTTTCTTTAAGCAGGAAGTTAACATAGAAAAATTAAAAGAGAAAGCGAGAAGGTTAAAAGCAAGGTTTGCTGTTATAGTAGCTAAGAGTAAAAAAAGAAAAAAAGATGTTGCAGGATCAAAACTAAAAAAGTTTTTTGATTTTCTTACCTTTTACCTAGAAAAAAACGGATTTAACCTGCTTTTCAAAAACTTTGAGTTTGATGAAAAGAAAACAGAAGCAAGATACTATTTTATTTTTAAAGAACCTAAGAAACAGTACTTGGTTGAAGGACCTCCTCTTAGCGTTGGAAAAAAATTTACAGAAGCATTTAAGAAAAAATGGAAAAAGGTTTTTGAAAGAAACGGAAGGCTTTATGCAAAGGCAACAAGAAAGTTTACAAAAATAGAAAAGTTTTTAGAAAGCTTGAAAAAAGATAAGCTGTTTAAGGAAATGAAAATGAAAGATTTAAGACTTGAAAAAGTGTTCTAGGTCTTTTAAGTAGTTTATATGCTTCTTCTTCAGTTTTGCAAAGTCTTTTTTTGTTAAACTCTTTATCATTTCTACTATCTGTTGAGCTGAAATAGTTCTAGGAATCATAACATAGTCAGCACCAGCTTTGTAAAGCTGTAAAGCTTCGCTTATCTGTTCAGCTGTTAAAACAACAAAGACCTTTGGCTTTATCTTTTTGAAATATTTTAAAATAAGCAGATTATCTTCAAGTTTAGGCAACGTAGAAATTATAACTCTTAGATTTTGTTCGTGTTCTGCAGCAAGCTTATTAAGAAGCTCAAGGTTTGATGCATCTCCATAGATACAGCTTACTCCTTTCTTTCTCAAACTTTTTATCACATCAGGATTGAAATCAACAACCAAAAGTTTATGCTTAACCTTTTCAAATTGCTTTATTATTACAGAACCCATCCTATGGCAGCCGAATAAGATTACAGTTTTCTTACCTTTTACCTTTTTTTCTTCATCTTCTCTCTTTTTCTTTATTTTAATCTTTTCAAAATTCCTTCTAAAAACTTTTTCTAACTTCATAATATATGGAGTTGATGCCATCGAAACGATCGTTAAAAGAACAAGCATGTCAAAGCTATCGCTGGTTATCAAGCCATTTGTTAAGGCTATCACACCGATGATTAAGCTAAACTCACTCACCTGAGCAAGAGAGAGACCTGTTTGAAGTGAAGTTTTTGCAGTATAGCCTTGCAATTTTAAGCATAATGCTGTTAACAATGACTTTACAAAAACAACTACAATGAAAGCAGGAATAAATAGTATGAGTGAACTTTTTGTTATCGAGGAAAAAAGCATTCCAACAGAAACAAAGAACATAACAGAGAAAAAGTCTCTAAGTGCTTTAGTCTTAGCTGAAATTTCAATTTTGTATGGACTATTAGCCAAAGTAATTCCAGCAATAAAAGCTCCTATAGCTATCGAAATTTTTAAAACTAAGCTTAGAAAAACAAGAAGAAATAAAAAGGCAATTGAAATTATGAAAAGCAGTTCAGTAGATGTAGCAGCTTTTTTTGCCATTCTTTTGAAAAAACCAAGATAGATGAATCCTGCAATCAAACAAAGAAGGGTAAGTTTTAGGAATGTAAAAATCACAAAGTATGGTGTAAACGTTTTTGAAAGTGTTGCTAAGGCAATGACAGCTACAATGTCTTGAATAAGCAATATGCCTACAAAGCTGTCTTTTAGTTTTTTTGCGTTCATTTCAAGACCAGCAACAAAAAGCAGAAATGCTACCCCAATTTCAGCAAGCTGTTTTATCAACGTAGTATCTTTTATCAAACCCAAGCATAAAGGACCTATCAGAATACCAGCAACTATGTAAGCGATGACAATTTCTTGCTTAAACATTCTAGCAATGAAAGCGATCAAAGCAGCAACCACAATAACAAGGGCTATGCTTAAAAGAATTGATTCGCTCACAGATGCAGTTATCGTAGTTAACTTCAAAGCCAAAGAGCTTAAGCTAAACATTTTTTCTTTTTACCTCTTTTTAAAAACTAAGCTGTAAGATATAAAAAGTTTTTGTTGTTTTATGAAAAATTTTTAAGTTCCAAGCTTTTTAATTTACAAAAAGAGGAAAAATGAAACCTTGGAGTTTAACTGTTGATAGTGTCATGAAGGAGTTAGGCACATCAAAGAAAGGTTTGAGTGAAAGTGAGGCAAAAAAAAGACTTCTGGTTTATGGAAAAAACGAGATAAAAGAAGTGAAAAGATTTACTGGCTTAAAGATTTTTCTTAGGCAGTTCAGCTCAATTCTTGTTTGGCTTTTGCTTGTAGCAGCTTTGGTTTCAGCCTTTCTTAACAACTTTATTGACTTTTGGCTTATCCTTGGCATCTTGATTGTGAATGCAATTCTTGGATTCTTTCAAGAGTACAGGTCTGAAAAAGCCATAGAAAAGTTGAAAGCAATGCTTGTTCCAAAGGTGAAGGTAAAAAGAGAAGGAAAGATCAAGGAAATAAATTCTGCCTATGTTGTTCCAGGTGACATCCTTGTTTTGGAAGAAGGTGATAAGGTTATGGCTGACGCAAGAATAATGAAAGCAAACGAACTGAAGGTTAATGAAGCTCCTCTGACTGGAGAGTCAGTTCCTGTAGAAAAGTTTTCTAAGCCATTGCCAGCTGAAACAGTTTTGCATGAAAGAAAAAACATGGTGTACAAAGGAAGTTCTGTTGTCAGTGGTAATGCAGAAGCCATCGTGACAGCAACAGGAATGAACACAGAATATGGAAAAATTGCAAGGATGGTTAAAGAAACAAAAACAGAAATACCATTACAGCGTTATCTTTCAAACTTTTCTAAAAAACTTAGTATTGGAGTAGTTTTTATTGCTGCAATAGTTACTTTAGTATATATTTTGTTTAAATTTTCTTTTATCCAAAGCGTACTAACAGGCATTTCCCTTGCTGTGGCTGCCATACCCGAAGGCTTGCCAGCTGTTGTTACGATTGCTTTAGCAATAGCTGTCCAAAAAATGTTAAAGGTAAAAGCTTTGATAAGGAAGCTTCCAGCAGCTGAAGCTCTAGGCTCTGTTACAGTGATATGTTCAGATAAAACTGGAACAATCACAAAAGAGGAACTTGCAGTAACAAAGATATTTACTGATAATAAGTTCTTTGATGTTAGTGGAATAGGTTTTAACTTAAAAGGAGAAATAAAACTAGGAAAAAAGAAGATAAAAGTAAAGCAATATGGTTCATTGTTCGAAACACTGAAATGTGGAGTTTTATGTAATAATGTAAAGGTTCTAAGTAGCAAGAAAAAGTTAAGCTTTATAGGTGATCCAACAGAAGCAGCCTTAATCGTGTGTGGCTTAAAAGCAGGAATTGAAAAAAACAAGATAGAAAAGATAGAAGAAAGGGTAAAGGAATTTCCGTTTTCTTCTGAAAGAAAAATGATGTCAACAGTCCATAAAAAACAAGAAGAGTTTGTTGTTTATACAAAAGGAGCTCCTGAAATAATAATCAAAAAAAGTAGCTACATTCTGTTAGGAAAAAAGGTAAAGAGGTTGAGCGAAAAAGAAAAAGAAAGGCTAGAAGAAGTTTACCATAACCTAGCATCTCAAGGACTAAGAGTTCTTGGATTTGCTTATAAAAAACTAAGAAAGTTTGATGAAAGATCAAAAGCTGAAGAGGTTGAGAAAGAATTAGTATTTTTAGGAATGCAAGCAATGCTGGATCTGCCAAGAGAAAACGTAAGAAAAGCTATAAGGGTATGTAAGAGGGCAGGCATAAAGGTAATTATGGTAACTGGGGATTCCTTGCTTACAGCAAAAGCCATAGCAAAGAAAATAGGTTTAGAAGGTAAAGCAATAGATGGAAATGAACTAAGAAAGCTGAGTCAAAAAGAACTAGAAGAAAAAATTCAAAACATAGATGTGTTTGCGAGAGTAACACCAGAGGATAAGCTAAGGATAATTGAAGCATTGAAAGCAAGAAAGCATAGGGTTGCTATGACTGGTGATGGAATAAATGATGCTCCAGCACTGAAAAAAGCAGATGTTGGAATAGCTATGGGTATAAGGGGAACAGAAGTAGCGAAAGAAGTTTCTGATATCATCTTACTTGATGACAACTTTGTTACGATCGTTGAAGCAGTAAAAGCTGGAAGAAATGTTCATGATAACATAGAAAAATTCATAAATTACTTATTGACTTGTAATGTAGCTGAAGTGCTTGTTATCTTTATCCTTTCACTTTTCAAGGTTCTTGCATTAACACCTGTTCAGATTCTTTGGATAAACTTACTTACAGATGGTTTGCCAGCAATTTCATTCGCTTTCGATCCTCCAAGAAAAAGGTTGATGGAAACAAAACCAAGAAGCGAACTTTTATCAAGAAATTTGATTTTTTCAATAGCTTCTATAGGCCTGGTTTTAACATTTAGTTTGATTTTACTCTATTTCCTTTCAACAAAGCTTTTTCCAGAGCTGGCTACAACAGTTCTCTTTACAGGATTTGTTTTCTATGAATTTCTAAGAGTTGTTTCAATAAGATACAAGGAGAGGATGAGTTTGTTAGCTAACAAGAAGCTTATCTTCGCTATTGGCCTTTCGATTTGTTTACAAATACTGTTACTTTACAGCCCTTTACACAGCATTTTTAAGGCCTTACCTTTAACTCTATCAGCTTGGCTGCTTTTGATTGCAGTCGGAAGCCTCTCTTTTATTTTAACAATTTTTGTAACAAAAATTTTAAGCAGAAAGGAAAATGTTGCTGGTTAGTATTTTATTGCTTATCCTTTCTTGCATCTTTCTAGTTCTGAGTGGAATAGGACTTGTAAAAAGCTTAACAAAAATATCTTACTTCTTAAGAATTTCTGAATACATCATTGCTTTTGTGTTGATGGCAGCAGCAACATCATTACCAGAATTGCTTGTTGGCATAACCAGTGCAATGAACAAAGTAAGTTCTTTGTCTCTTGGCAATGTAATCGGTTCTAACATAGCAGACATAGCCTTAGTTGGTAGCATAGCAATTTTGGTTGCTAGAGGAATAAAAGTAAAGAGTAAGAAAATAAAAAAAGACGTTCTCTTACTCATTCCTCTTTCTATCTTACCTATCATTCTTTTTTTCATAGGAAATGTTCTTTCAAGAACAGACGGAGTAATATTGATAATAGCAGCTGCTATTTACTTTCGTTATGTAATCCAAAGAAGAAAAGGTTTTAAGAAAAAAATAAAAGAAAAGGTAACAAAGTTAGAGGCTGTTTTCTATTCAATGTCATTTCTTGTTTTTTTATTTTTGCTTTTTTTCAGTGCTCATTTTGTTGTTAAATATGCTGTAGAAATTGCAAGAAGCATGAATGTTTCTTACTTGCTTATAGGTTTGTTTATGGTTGCTTTAGGTACTTCTCTTCCTGAACTAACATTTGAAACAATAGCAGTAAGAAAACATCCTGAAATGGCTCTAGGCGATTTAATAGGTTCTATAGCCATCAACTGTACTGTTGTACTAGGAATTACAGCATTGATATGTCCTATAACTTCAAGCTTGTTTGGTATGCTTATAACATCAGCATTTATGTTTATTTTCATTTTCTTGTTTGCTACATTTGTTCATAGCGGTTCAAAGCTTTATGTGATGGAAGGAGTCGCTTTGCTTTTACTTTATCTATTTTTCATCTTCATAGAATTCTATTTCAAACTAGTTTAATTAGCTTAAAATTTTTTAAATCTAAATCATTAGTTTGATTGGGCCCATGGTCTAGTGGCTAAGACGCTGCCTTCACGCGGCAGAGATCCTCGGTTCGATTCCGAGTGGGCCCACTTTTTTGCTAAAAAAACTAGAAAAACTAGAAAATAAAAATAAAAAAGAAAACTAAGTTTATTCAACCCTGCTTCCAATTTCAATTTCTTTTTCTGGTTCGATCAAAACAACTTTATCTTTTTCTTTGTTTACTGCAGCAAGAACCATTCCCTTACTTTCTATTCCTCTTATCGTCTTTGGTTCAAGATTTGTAAATACAATACATAACTTGCCTTTCAACTCTTCTGGCTTGTAGTAATTTTTTAATCCAGCCACCAAAGTTCTTTTTTCGTTTCCTAAATCAATGTCAAGCAAGTAAAGCTTACTTGCATTTGGATGATCCTTGACATCAATAATTTTACCAACTTTCAGCTCTAGCTTTTTCCATTCATCAAATGAAACAGTCATTTTTTTATCAGCTTCTTTTGCTAGCTCTTTTTCCTTTTTTTCTAACTTTATTTTTTTAAACAGTATTTGAGCTTTTTTAATCTTTCTTATTTTTAAAGGTTTCTTCACCTGAGATAAGCTCTTAATCTTGAAGCCAAGCCATCCAGCTATTTTTTCACTTGCTGAAGGAATGAAAGGCCATAGTAAGATAGCAATTGCCTTTATGCTATCGATCAATTGATAGAGCTTTTTTTTATCATGGGTTTGCCAGAGCTTGTTTTCCTGAACATAGCTGTTACAATGTTATATCTTACCAAATCCTCTTCACTAAAATCACTGTCCTGATAAAAAGGTAAATGCAGCAAAGAAAACCTTAACGTGTCAGTTCCGTATTTTTCTATAAGTTCAATAGGATCGATAGCTAAGCCAGCGCTTTTACTTAGCTTTCTTCCTTTTATGTTGATAAAGCCATGCACAATGATTGATTTCGGAACCTTTATTCGAGAAGCTAAGAGTATAGAAGGCCAGATCACCGAATGGAACCAATTTATGTCTTTACCTATAACATGAACAGCAGGCCAGTACTTCTTAAACTTACCTTTTGGCCAGCCTAATGCAGAAATGTAATTTGTTAATGCATCTATCCAAACATAGATAACATATTTTTTATCAAAAGGAACCTTTATGCCCCATTCAACGTTCTTTCTGCTTACGCATAAATCTTTCAACCCTTCTTTCTCTATTCTATTTATCATTTCTTTTCTCTTGTCTTCAGGAACAACAAATTCTTTCTTTTTTAACAGCTCTAAAATTTTCTTTTCATATTTGCTTAACCTAAAAAAATAGGATTCCTCTTTCACTACCTTAAGTTCTAAATTAGGATGTTCAGGACATCTGCCGTTAACAAGTTCTTTTTCTGTTTTGAACGCTTCACAACCAGGACAATAAATTCCTTCATAATAGCCTTTATATATCTCATTTTTTTTGTAAAGCAAGTTGAAAATTTTTTGCACAACTCTTTTGTGTCTTTCTTCTGTTGTTCTTATAAAATCTGTATTGCTTAGATTTAACAGCTTACAAAGTTTGATAAATAACTTAGCATTTCTTTCAACAAAATCTTTAACGTTTATTCCTTCTTTTTTTGCAGCTTCAACATTTTTCAATGCATTTTCATCTGTTCCTGTAAGGAAAAATACATCAAAGCCGAGAAGCCTTTTCCATCTCGCTATACAATCAGCAAAAACCTTTTCATAAGCATGCTGTAAAGATAAAAAAAGAAAAAATGAAAAAATTTTTTAGCTTCTCTTCTTCTCTGAAGTTACCAGAAAGGATGCTCCTCCATTTCCTCTGGAATTGGACCAACCTCTACTGTACACCTACCATGGCAAGTAACATCAGCACAAAACCAATTTCCAAAGTTATCGCGCGTCCATGCACACCTCCCTTTACCACTACATTTACATGTTACAACTTCTCCTCCTCTTGGTCCTCCTGGCCCTACTGTTAGGTTTGCTCCTGGTTGGGGAGGCATAACTGCAACAACTTTGTTTTCCACTTTTTTACCAAACAACACGCCTGTTGCATAAGCTACTTTCTCTATATAATGGAAAACAAGTTCTCTTGCTTCTTTCACATGTTCTTCAGGGTCTCCGCAAAGAGGAATTCCTCTTTCCACAGCGTTTTCTAAGCACTTAATATCGTCTTCCTTGCAAGAAATGCACTTCTTCCTAAACCAGAGAAAGCGCCCTGTTATCACTCCACTTACTACACTTCCTATCAGTATTCCTACAACCAACGCCACAACAAGATAAACGCCATTTATTTTTTTCACCATACTAAAATCACTTTATTATACTTTAAAAAATTTTTC
>NJDW01000002.1 GCA_002254805.1 Candidatus Pacearchaeota archaeon ex4484_31
TTCATCACTTTTTTCAACAGCTGTGAACACAACAAGACATTCCTTGATTTCTTTTTGTTCTTTTTCTTTAATCTCTTCCGCTTTCTTAACTGCCTTCTTCACAGGCCTAAACTTGATGTAATCACAGTGCAAGGTTAATATCTTCATAGAAATAGATAGAAAATTTGTTTTTAAAACTTTCTTATGACTTAATTAAACACAAATTTTAAATATGCTTTTTGCTTTTTTCATGAATGAAAGGGATAAAAGCAATTTTAATCAGCTTGGTCTTTTTCCTTATTGTTTTCCAAATTTTTATGGTAAAGGCAGCTATTACATTAGAAGAGCCAAAAAAAGTGTATAATTTAGGCGATACAATAAAGGTTACTTTAAAAGTTGTTTATCCAGAAAATCTTTTTTGTTTTCTAAAGCTTAGGATGGAATGTAAAGAACAAAACTTCCTGATGTATTTTTCACCTTTAAGGCTAGAAGAAAATAGTGAAAAAACAATAGAAATTGAATGGCCACTAAACAAAAAGCTAAGTGATTGCTATTTGGTTGCTTTTCTTGAAAGTGATGGAAAAACCATAGAAAAGTACAGAAGTGAAAGGTTTGATGTAAGTTCAAAAGCTAGAGTGTCTGTTAGTTTAAATAAGTATCTTTTTCAGCCGAAAGAGACTGTTGTTATTGAGGGAAAGGCAACAAAGGAAAGTGGTGAAAGCTTAGAAGGAAACGTAAATTTAGAGATAGATGGAAAAAGCTATAGAACAGTTTTGGAAGATGGTAAATTTTCTTTTACCTTTAATCTTTCAGAAAACATTGCTCCAGGAATTCATACTATAAAAGTAATTGTAAATGATTCTTACGGCAACCATGGAGAAAAAAACATAACGTTTAATGTAACTGCTGTTCCCTCATTTCTTCTGGTAGAAGTTAGTAACAAAAGTGTTTTTCCGAACACTACTTTTAGCATAACACCAAAGCTTTTAGATCAAGCTAAAGGTATCATGAAAGATTGGATTGCTGTGAAGATAACAAGAAAAAAGCTCTTTGCCAAAGAAACTTTTCTTGAAAAAATTGTGAGAAGTAATGAGCCAATACTCTTTAGATTTAGCAAGGAAACAGAACCAGGAAATTACAAGGTAGAAGTAAGCTATCAAGAAATGAAAAATGAAACAATTGTTGAGGTTCTTCCCATAGAAAAAATAAGTGTGGTGATGGAAGGAAATACAATTGTATTTGAAAATGTTGGCAATGTCCCATACAAAAGAACGGTTGAAATAAAATTTGAGGGAAAAATCAACAAAACAAAGTTATTGGAGCTTGGGTTAGATGTAAATGAAATTAAGAGCTATAAGGTTTTGGCTCCGCCAGGAACTTACAGAATAAGTGTTAATACCGGCAAAGAACTCTTGAACTTTTCTTCCCAGCTTAGTGGCTTGACAGGAAATGTTATTGCGATGGTTGAACCAAAAGCAGGACAGAAAAAATTAATTTTGATTATTTTTTTCTTGTTTGTCTTGTTGGTGCTTTTACTTTTCTTAAGAAAAAGATTAAGGCATAAAATAAAAGGGAGGAAGCTAAAAGAAAGGAAAAAAGGTTTAGAAGGCTCAGAAAGAGAAGGAGCAAGTCCAAAGCTTAAAAGAGTTTTTGAAAGGTATGGTAATGTTTTAGAAGCAAACAAATTAAATTCAAGTCTTGTTTATGGAAACAAGCAAGAGGTAAGTGTCTTAGCTGTTAAGTTTGATGAAAAAGAGATCGAAGAAAAAACTAAAGAAATTGAAGAGTTGATTGTTAGTGCTGTAAGCATAATAAAAAAGCATAAAGGAGTTGCAGACATCCAAGACAGTTTTTTAGTTGTGCTATTTAATGTAATAAAGCAGTACAGACATGATGTAGCTGCTGTAAGAACAGCTGAAGCAATTGTTGAAAAAGCAAAGAAACTAAAACTGAAGGTTAGAGCATCTATTCATGTAGGAAAAGCCATAATAAGTTTTTCAAAGGAAAGTAAAGAAGTTATTTACTGTGCTTTAGAAGACACAATAAAAATAGCTAAAGCGCTTACAAAAAAAGCAGCTGAGAATGAAATTGTAATCAGTGATGTTACGGAGAAAAGATTAAGGAATATAATAAAAACAAGAAAGTTGAGTCCTCTAGCCATAGATGAAAAGAAAGCAATAAATGCTTTTGCTTTAGAGCCAATGACAAAAAGTGAGTTGAAAAAGAAGTATGAATGGTTTATTGAAAAAGCGTTAAAAAGCTAAAGCTTTTCTAACAGCTTACATGCATTACAAATTTCTTGAGAAGAAGGAAAGCCGCACTTTTTGCAATTTCTAAGCCTAACTGATTTATACTTTTCTTTAATCAAAGCCATGATCTTTAAGTAAGCATTAACAACATTGTTCTTTATTTGCATTTTTTTATCAAACGAATTAAGCCAGTTCCTTACATTTACCCTTAAGGTTTTCCCTCTTAAAGGACAAACAGCTAAGCTTATAGGTAATTTCTTCAGTTTTGCATACAAAACAATTTCTTCAGTAGAATGAAGGTAAAAAGGCTTTATCCTTTGAACAAATCCCTTAACTTTAGTTGTTCCTGTTTTTGGTCCTATCTTTGCCAAAAGCTCTGGGTTTCCTTTAAGCAAGTTAAGTATTATTGTTTCTGCCTCATCATCCAAGCTGTGAGCTGTTGCAATAACAGGAAAATTCATTTCTTTTGCTTTCTTGTTAAGTAACCATCTTTTCAGTACTGAACAAACATAACAGTTAGTAAGTCCTAGCTTCTTGATTTTTCTTGTTTTTTCATCTAGAGAAAAGCCGAATTCCTTTTTGAAGGAAAAAACAGCTAAAGGAATTTTATTTTTTTCACAAAAAGATTTAAGCTTTCTCAAGAGTTTTTTTCTGTAATCTTTTATGCCTTCATCTATCGATAACGCAAAGATTTCTTTTTCCTTGTAAAGCTTGTTCAAAACATAAAGTAATGTTAAACTATCTTTTCCTCCAGAACACGCTATAGCGATTTTGTTTTCATTGTTAAGAAGTTTGAACTTTCTTATCGTTTTCCTAACTTTCTTTTCAAAGTATTCAAAAAATTGTTTTTTGTTAAGCCATTTCCCACAACTTAGCCTGTAAACTTTTTTCATAGGAAAGAAAGAAAAGATGGTTTTTATTAGTTTTTATTTTTTTATTTTTTCTTTTATTTTTTCTCTGTTTCTGTTGCATTACTAACTTTTGATACACTAGCTACAGCATCATCTTTCTTTAGTTTTATTATCCTAACTCCTTGCGTATTCCTTGACATAATCCTGATGTCCTTACAAGGAACTTTTATCAGCATTCCTTTTTTTGTTGTTACAATTATGCTATCATTTTCATCAACCAAAGCGATTCCAACAGCATTTCCGTTCCTTTCAGAGCATTTCATGTTTATTATTCCTTTGCATGCTCTCGCTGTTTTCCTATAGTCATTTAATCTACTTCTTTTTCCATATCCCTTCTCTGTTATTGTTAAGATGCTTCCTTCCTTATTTTTTCCTAAGACAACTAAGCCTATGACAGAATCATCTTTAGAAAGTTTTATCGCTCTCACACCATAAGCTGCTTTTTTCATCTCTCTCACTTCTTTTGCATCAAACCTTACAGCCATTCCTTTTTTTGTTGCTATCACAATTTCATCATCTTCGCTAGCTATTTCAGCATCCACAACAGAATCATCCAAAGGAAGTTTCACAACCTTTATTCCACTCTTTTTTATCTTTGAAAATTCATCAAGACTTATCCTTTTTGCAATTCCTTTTTTTGTTACAATCAACAACGAACCATTTAGACTTGTTAAAGGAATTACTGCTTTTATCTTCTCATTTATTTTTAGTAAGTTTACTATAGCCTTTCCTTTACTATAACGAGAAGCCTCTGGTATCTTGTAAGCATCAAGCTGATAAAGCTTGCCTCTTTCTGTAACAAACAAGATTGCATCATGAGTTGAGCATTCAAATGTTTTTTGTACAAAATCATCTGCTGTGAGCTCTGCACAACTTATGCCAGTACCTCCTCTATGCTGTTCTTTGTAAAGTTTTGCAGGCATTCTTTTTATGTATCCCTTAACTGTCAAGATTACAGTGATTGTTTCCTTCTTTATCAGGTCTTTCTCTTCCATCTCTACAGGTTTTTCAATCAACTTTGTTCTTCTTTTGTCACCATACTTCCGTTTTAATTCTTCCAGTTCTTTTTTTATCACATTTAAAATTTCTTTTTCGCTTCCCAAAATCTTTTTCAGTTCACTTATCTTTTCTTTTATCTGCTTAAGTTCCTTCCTTACTTTCTCTTGTTCTATTGCTGTTAGTCTTTGCAATTTCATATCAAGAATCGCTTGAGCTTGTCTTACGCTTAGATTAAGTTCCTTTGTTAATGTAGTTATTGCTTCCTTAGCTGTCTTGCTTTTCTTTATTATTTTTATCACTTTATCAAGATTTTTCAAAGCTGTTGTTAAGCCTAACAAGATATGTTCTTTGTTTTGAGCAACCTCTAATTCGAATTGAGTTCTTTTTCTAACGACTTCTTTCCTATGAGAAACATAACAGCTTATCAACTCCTTAAGGTTTAGTATTTTTGGTATGCCGTTGACTAGAGCAAGAATTGTGCAATGCATCTTTGTTTCGAGCTGTGTAAGCTTAAACAGCTTGTTTATTATCAATTCAGGATTAGCGTTTTTTCTTAAAATTAGTACAATCCTTATTTTGTCCTTTGCACTTTCATCTCTGATTGCAGAAACGTCCTCTATCTTTTTTTCTTGAACAAGTTTTGCTATTTCCTTTATCAATTCAGCTTTATTTACTTGATATGGAATTTCGCTGATGATGATAGCTTCTTTTCCTTTTTTTAATGTTTCAACATAAGCCTTTCCTCTCAATGTTAAACTTCCTTTACCTTTTTCATAAAGTTCTGTTAAATCTTCTTTGCATACATAACCGTATGTTGGAAAATCTGGTCCTTTTATGTGGTTCATCAATTGCCTTACTGTTATGTTTGGATTTTTTATGTAAGCTATTATTCCATCGATTACTTCAGTTAAGTTATGTGGCGGTATCGTTGTTGCCATTCCAACAGCTATTCCTTGAGAACCATTTATCAAAAGATTTGGAAGCTTTGCTGGCAAAATAACTGGCTCTTTAAGAGAATTGTCAAAGTTTGGTTGCATAGGCACTGTATTCTTTTCTATATCTTGTAGCATTTCTTCTGCCAAAGCCGTTAGTCTTGCTTCTGTATATCTCATTGCTGCTGGTGGATCTCCATCTATTGATCCAAAATTACCTTGGCCTTCAACCAGGCAGTAACGAAAAGAAAATGGCTGAGCCATCCTAACAAGAGAATCATAAATAGCAGCATCTCCATGAGGATGATACTTACCCATACATTCACCAACGATCCTCGCTGTTTTCTTTGTTGGCTTATTATGCAATAAATTCATTTGGTACATTGTATACAAAATTCTTCTTTGAACAGGCTTCAAACCATCTTCAGCACTTGGCAATGCTCTTGAAACTATAACACTCATAGCATAGTCAATGTAAGCTTTCTTCATTTCATCTTCTATTCCAACCTTTGTGATTTTCTCTACAAAGCTTTCCTTACTTTCCTTCTTCATTTTAACATGTAAGATGGAACAAACCAGCTTTTTTCTCCCTTATTTCATTAAATGAAATTATCGCTTTCGGAGTTCTTTCAACAATAAGCTTTATGCCTTCAGCTTTTGCCTTTTCTTTTACTTTTTCTTCCACTTTAGCTATCCCAAATTGACCTGTTCCTATGACAATTACCTTTGGTTTTTCTTTGATTATTTCTTCAAGTTCTTCTAAGCAAACAACATGAGTGCCTTTTGGCAATGGCCTTCTTTTTATTTCTCCGTTTGGCAAAATTATTATATCGTAGCTATATACCTTACCATCAACAACAATGCTTCCAAAGCTTGTTGATTCTATGTTAGGCATTTTAGTAAATATGGAAATGGTAACACTGAGGTTCTTTTATCACTTCAATATTATAGCCTTGAAAAACTTTTTCTATTTTTCTTCGTACTTTATACAGATTTGTTATAGAGCCTCTAAAAGCGATAACAACTTCTTTTTCTTTTTTTAAAATTTCAACTGCTTCTTCAATTGCTTCTTCTAGTGTTGATCCTAAATGGCTTTGTTTTTTTGTTTTTAAAATCATTTTAAACTTTTTTAAATGTCAAGCATTGCTTCTTTTGCATGTTCTATTATAAATTTTTTTCTTGGTTCAACAGCCTCACCCATCAAAATGCTGAATAGTTGATCAGCTTCTATTGCATCTTGAATTGTTACCTGCTTCAACACTCTTGTTTTTGGATTCATCGTAGTTTGCCAAAGTTGCTGCGGATTCATTTCGCCAAGTCCCTTAAATCTTTGAACAACACAATTGTGTCCAAGCTTCTTCAACATTTTTTTCAGTTCTTCATCCGAATAAACATAATAATCGTTTGATCCCTTTCTTATTCTATATAGAGGAGGTATGGCAATAAAGATTCTGCCTTCTTCTATAAGCTTAGGCATGTATCTGAAGAAAAAAGTCAAAAGCAAGGTTTTTATGTGCTGACCATCAACATCAGCATCTGTCATTATAATCAACTTTCCATATCTTAATTTGTTTATATCAAAATCATTCCCTATTCCTGTACCTATTGCAGCTGCTAGCGTTGTGATTTCTTCATTACTAAAAATTTTATTTGGGCTTGCTTTTTCAACATTCAATATTTTTCCTTTTAAAGGCAATATTGCTTGTATTTCCTTGTTTCTTGCTTGTTTAGCACTTCCTCCAGCACTTTCACCTTCAACAATGTACAATTCTGTTTTTTCTAACTTATGGCTTGAACAATCTGCAAGCTTTCCAGGCAAGTTAGTTAAACTCAAAGCACTTTTTCTTCTTACAAATTCCTTTGCTTTCTTCGCAGCAATCCTTGCCTTTGCAGCTTCAAGAGCTTTTGCTACTATAACCTTCCCTACACTAGGATTTTCTTCAAAGAACTGACTCAAATTTTGTGTTACTATAGATTCTGTTATGCCTTTTACTTCACTGTTTCCAAGCTTTGTTTTTGTTTGTCCTTCAAACTGCGGTTCTTTCAAATAAATGCTTACTATCGCTGTTAAACCTTCCCTAACATCATTACCTTCAATCCTTACTTTAGAATTTTTTAACATTCCTGTTTTAATCGCATAATCATTTATCACTTTTGTTAATGCTGTTTTAAAGCCAGTAATATGGGTTCCTCCTTCAACTGTGTTTATCGTATTAACAAACCCAAAGATATCTTCATAGTATGTATCTGTATACTGGATTGCTACCTCAACCGAAACATCGTTAGCTTTTCCTTTAAAGTAGATCACCTTATGAAGTGGTTTTTTCGTTCTATTTACAAATCGGATGAATTCTTTCAGTCCGCCAGCTGCATGGAAAACCTCTTTTTTCTTAGCTTCTTCTGATTCTACTATTATTGTTAAGTCAGGAATAAGGAAAGCTATTTCTCTCATCCTATTGCATATTGCTGAAAAATCAAATTTTGTTGTTGAAAAGATTTCTTTATCTGGCTTAAAATGAATTTCTGTTCCAGTATCGTTAGGCTTACAGCTTCCTATGACTTTAACTTCAGTTACAGGCTTCCCTCTTTTGTATTTTTGCTGATAAATCTTTCCGTTTCTTTTTACCTTTGCTATCAACCATTCACTTAAAGCATTAACAACACTTACTCCTACTCCATGTAAACCTCCGGAAATAAGATAGGCTTTATGGTCAAACTTGCCTCCAGCATGCAATGTTGTCATAACAATTTCTAGACCGCTTTTTTTATGTATTGGATGTATCTCTGTTGGAATTCCTCTTCCATCATCTCTTACAATAACAGAGTTGTCTTTACAAATCTTAACAAGAATTTTTTTACAAAATCCAGCTAGAGCTTCATCAACTGAGTTGTCAACTACTTCATAAACTAGGTGATGTAAGCCTTCCTTGCCAGTACTTCCTATGTACATTGCTGGCCTTCTTCTGACTCCTTCCAAACCACTCAATACTTTTATGGTTGTTACATCATAGCCTTTTTTCTCTGCCATTTTAACAAAACTGGAAAAATTTTTAGTAAAACAGAAAAAAAGGTTAAAGCAGTTTAAAAACTTTTTTGAAAAAAAATTGAAAGAAATAACGCTTAATTTCTCATTTTTTATTTTTTTGCTTTTCTCTTTAGGTTTCTCTTAGCCATATCTCTATTTCAGAAAAAGGTTTTTCCTGCCTTAGATAAATTTTTTTCTGAGCATCTAAATGCAATAATGGAATGAAACACGCTATTTTTTCTTCTCTACTATTACCATTCCCAACAAGTTCTGTAAAGGTAAGCTTTCTTTTGTTTCTTAAGAAAAATTCCTTAATTTTTTTGTAAATATCAGAGATTTTCTTTTTTATGCTTATCCTCTTTTTTGGTAAAATAAATTCAAAGTCATAGGTTTTTACTACCTTTTTCTTTATCCTTCTCTGTTCAGTTTTCATAGCCTTTTCTAATGCTTCCATAAGCTCTTGTAATGTTATTTTTCTCTTTCTTTCCAAAGGAGTTCTCGGCAGTATTTCTAGCTCTTCCTTTTCATAGTCAAAATCAAAAGCAAATGCTTGAGAAGTAGTTCCTTCAGTTTTCTTTTCTCCAAGCAATTCCTTTATGCTAGGAATGCTGTTCAGTAAAAATTCTGATTTTATTCTTAAAAGGATTGCTGCAGCAAGCAGAACTTTACTAGAAATAAAGAAGGCACTTTCCTCTAAGCTTTCAAGCCTTTCGATCATTTCTAAGTACTTTTTTGTTAAAAGCACTATGTCTATATCCCAAGGATCTAACTGTTCTGTTCTCACAAGTTCGTAAATCAGTTCTTGCCATCCAGTTTCTTTTGAAAAAATTATGCTATGAAGCTGCTCTTGACTTATGCTTCCCATAAAGTCAAAGTATCTTTAAGTTTAAAAACTTAAATCCTATTCGAAGTTTCTTATAATCTTTTTTCTTAAGGTGATTAGCGGATGTATTATCAAGTTTTCTATACTATACTTTTTGTTCCTGTATATTTTGTCAAGTGCTCTTATATTTTTAGTAACTACTCTAAAATTAAAACAACCGAAAAATTTATAAACCCTTAATTACTTATATAAGTACACCTCTTTTTCCCCAGGAAAGGCTAGGCAAGAAGCTTCTTGGCATCTTGCTTAGCCTTTCCCAGGGTTTTCAAGATCTTTTTTTGTTTTGAATTCTGTATAATGACATTTACCACAGTAAAACCTATCTGAAGATTCAGCAAGAAAAATACCAGGACCACATCTC
Organism: Candidatus Pacearchaeota archaeon ex4484_31; assembly: GCA_002254805.1. Classification (GTDB taxonomy): domain Archaea; phylum Nanobdellota; class Nanobdellia; order Pacearchaeales; family UBA284; genus EX4484-31. The sequence continues at coordinate 9,340 of NJDW01000002.1, forward strand.
GGACAAAACCTTGCTTTTCTTTGAAGCTTTCCATCGCTAATCACATACATTTTCCACTTCTCACTACTTTTCTTTGGCTTTCTTTTCTTCTTTCCCTTTATCTTTCTTTCTTTTTTCTTCCCCATTTTTTATTTTTTATTTGCTTCTTCTTCACTCTTCTCCTCTTTTTCTTCACTTTTCTCCTGCTTTACTTCAGTTTTCTTTTCAACTTCTTTTTCTTCACTCTTTTCTTGCTTTTCTTCTTTCACTTTTTTTCTTCCAAATTTTTCCAAGGCTTCTTTATTGTCATAAACATAGATTGTAGCTAATGCTTCTGCTTTACCAAACTTTTGATGAATTCTTCTTATTACGATCAGTTCTTTAGGCTTTTTTAACAACTTTGAAGAAATTTCTTCAACCTCTTTCCTTGATGGTGTAGCCTTAAAGTTTTCTATCTTTATGAGCACTTCTGTTCTTTCAACCAAAGGTTTATGTTCCTGCTTTACTATTTCTGCTTGTATTTGTGTTTCCATTTTAAACAAAGATTTAATTTATAATCTTTTAAACTTTTTTAAACTTTTACTGCATACTTGCCTTCTTTTCCTATACCCAACTTTTTTGCTATTTCTGAATTTTTGGGATCAAGAACAATGATCATACCTTTAGGATTTTCTCCGAATTCCTTACCATGACATAAAGGACATTCATCTAAGTTTGATTCAACCAACGCTTTACATTTTTTACAAACCTTTATTTTTTTCATTTTTTCTTTTCTTTCTTAACAGCTGATGATTTTCTTTTTTCTTCTTGTATCCATTCTATCTTTCCCAATCCAGGTTGTCTCATGGTTAGACCAATCTTTGGAGGCAAACTTTTGTAGGAAATTGCTATTATTCGTGCTATACAGAGATCTCCTTTCTTCAAAGCTCTTTTTGTGTTCCTTCCTATCAAGGCTCCAGATTTGCTAAAGCTTACATAATCATCCATTGTCTGGCTTATGTGGATCATTGCTTCTAAAGCACCTATGTTAACGAAAGCTCCGAAATTTGTTATCTGAGATATCTGGCCATAAACAAGTTCTTGTAACTCTGGTTTGTAAACCAAAAACCTAAATGTTGAATCATAGTAGGCTGCTGGATCTCCTGGAATCAATATACCTTCTCCTACCCTAACAACATCAAGTACAGCTATAACAACACCAAGTTCTTCATCAACATAGTCAGAGTAGTCCTTTTCAAGTTGTTTTTTTACTGCTTCCTTTACAGGTAAGTTGAAAAGTTCTGGCTCAACCCTAACATGATCGTCAATCTCTACTATGTTGAACATTTTACAAAAAACAGCTTTATCTTGATTTTTACATTTTTAAAATTTTTGGCTATAAACAAAAAAATTTCCTTTTGATAAATTTGAAGCGATTTCTTCTCTGCTCATCAAATAACCACAGTATTTACATCTTATCAAGTTGCTTTTCAACACTTCAAACTTTGTTTTTATAAACTTTTTTTCTATTTCATCGTTTGTTATGCATAGTGCATTAGGACATTTTATGATTCCTTCGATTTTCTTTGGAATCTTCATCCTGATTTTTCTCTCAACCTTCCAGTTTTTGATATAGTTAACTGTAGCTTTAGGTGCAAGTAATGCTATGATCTTAAGCTTATTTTCTTCTAACCAAACATTCTGAACTTTTAGTATGTCTTTTCTTCCTAGTTTTTTGCTTTCAACATTATGAGCCAAAACAACTGTGTATTTCGCTGGAACAAGATCAAGAATCTTTAAGATCGTAAAACCAAGCCCTACTGGTAGATGATCTATAACTATGCCTTCCTTGATTTTTCTGACCAAAAACTTCTTCTCCGTTCTAGTTTTCATTTTTTAAAATTAGGGTGAAAAGTGCCATCCTGACATACAAGCCATTTTTTGCTTGTTCAAAATAGTAGGCATAAGGACTTTCATCTATGCTCGGATCTAGTTCATCAACTCTTGGCAAAGGATGAAGAACCATAAAGTTATTCTTTACTTTCTCTAAGTCTTGTTTTGTTATTGCATAACTTTTCTTAACCTTTTCATACTCTGTAAGATCAGGGAACCTTTCTCTTTGAATCCTTGTAACATAAAGGACATCTAACTCGTTAAGTAATTGTTTGAATTCAGATGTTTTTTCAAAATTGGCTTTCTTTTCCTCTAAGAAGTATTCCATGTCATCATTCCTCTTATCTATTTGTAATGTCTCTGGAGCTATAAAGTACAGCTTTACTTTCCAGTTCAGCAATGCATAAGCCAAAGAGGATGGAGTCCTTCCATACCTTAAATCTCCTAGTATTCCTATTTTCAACCCATCAATCTTTCCAAATTTTTCCCAAATTGTAAACAAGTCAAGCATAGCTTGTGTAGGATGTTCATGCGAGTCATCTCCAGCGTTTATCACAGGTTTATCTATTTTTTCAGCTAGATAAAGTGAAGCTCCTGCTTTTTTATGCCTTAGCACAAAGCAGTCAGCTCCGTAATTCAAAAACATTCTTGCAGTATCTATCAACGATTCTTTTTTTAGCAAAGATGTTCCTTCCTTGCTAGAAAACCCAAAAACATTACACCCAAGCTTTTCAGCAGCTATCTTAAAAGAATTAAAGGTTCTTGTTGAAGGTTCAAAGAAAAGTAAAGCAACGTTCTTGTTTAAAACCAATGACTTTCCTTGCTTTAATTTTCTTGCAAGAGAAAAAAGTTGAAGATAATCATCTTTTGAAAAATCTCTCGCACTTAACACATTTTTCCAAACCTTCATTAGCTTAAAAAAGAAAAGGGCTTAAAAATCTTTTGATTTTTGAATTATCTCTTTATGATCTCAAGAAACTAACATTGCTAAGATAGCTTGTATGGAACCAAAAAATGTAATAGTAGTTTCTTAACAGATTGTTAAGACCAAAGGTCTGTCAAAAAAAATCGGAAAAGAATATTATGCAAAGATGCAATATACTACAAAGTTGTAGTACTACAAAACTGTAGTGTTAACAAGAGAAAAAGAAAAAGTTGTTTCTGAAGAACACAACCTGAATTAAGCAAATAGGAATAGTTACATATTATTGTTATTCCTTTTAAGTAGAAAAATTTAAAAACATTTAACAGCGTTTTTGGTAAAATGCTGGAAAAAATAATTTATGTTTTTGATAAAGCTCAATCACTTATAAACAAAATTTCTTTGCCGCATGCAGACAAGGCATTCCATTTCTTCCTTACAGGAACTGTTCCTTTCTATGCTGGAGCAAAACTTAATTCATACATAGGTAAGAAAACAGGAAAAAAGTTGAACGATTACATTGCTGGATTCTTAAGTGCTTTTCTTGTTGAAGGTTTTTGGGAATACTTCATAGATCCAAGGCTTGCTTATTCTTGTGTAAACCCAAAAGAAACAGCTTTAGATTTCATTGCTTCTTTTATTGGAGCTATCACAGGAGCTTTTATTTATTATAAAAAATCCAAAAAGCTTTAAAAAACACCTTTCCTTGTTTAGGTTATGGGATTAAGAAAAGCAAGTTGTTATGCAAAAATCGAAAGGCCATATACAAGAAAGAGTAAGATAAAGAGTAAGAGTTACATAAAGTCAGTTCCCTATCCAAGAATCCAGAAGTTTGTTATGGGTAATGTAAAAGATTTTGTGCAAAATAAATTTCCATTTGTTGTTTATCTAAAAGCAACAGAACCTGTTCAGATAAGAGATACTGCCTTAGAAGCATCAAGGGTTTTGATACATAGAGAGCTGGAAAAAAAACTGAAAGGAAGTTACTATTTTGCTGTTAGTGCTTATCCACATCATGTTTTGAGAGAAAATAAAATGCTTACAGGTGCTGGAGCAGATAGGATGCAAACAGGAATGCAGTTAAGCTTTGGAAAGCCTATAGGTGTAGCTGCTCAGATCGATTCAAATGGTAAGATATAAATGGAAAATGAAAATAGAAAAAATATCGTGTGGCTTTCTGAGATAACAAAACAAGATGTTGAAATAGCTGGTGGCAAAGGTGCAAATCTTGCTGAACTCTATAATGCTAAGCTTCCTGTTCCTGAAGCCTTTATAGTGACAGCAAACGCTTATCTTAACTTTATTGAAGAAGCTGGATTAAAAGAAAAAATTAACGAAATACTTCATTCTATCGATGTAGAAAACACTATGGAGCTTGAAGAAAAAGCTAAAGAGATTCAGGAACTGATAGTAAATGCTGAAATGCCTGAAACATTGAAAGAAGAGATTCTTGAAGCTTATGAATGCTTAAGCATAGAGAAGGTTGACGCAGAAAGCATAGTTAAGAGCGAGCCTTGTTTTGTAGCTGTTAGAAGTTCTGCAACAACTGAAGATCTAGCTACAGCTAGCTTTGCTGGTCAACAAGAAACATTTCTTAACGTAAAAGGCAAGGAAATAATAGAAGCAATAAAGAGATGCTGGTCAAGTCTTTTCACAGCAAGAGCAATTTACTATAGGCAAAGAAGAGGTTTCTCTCATGAAAAGGCGTTGATTGCTGTGATAGTTCAAAAAATGGTAAATGCTGATAAAGCAGGAGTAACCTTTACAGCCAATCCAATAACAAATAATAAAGATGAAGTTGTAATAGAAGCTGTTTTTGGTTTGGGTGAAGGAATCGTTTCTGGAAAGCTTCAGCCAGACACTTATGTGATTGATAAAAGCAACTTTACAATAAAAAGCAAAAAAATAGGAATAAAAGAGTTTGCCTTTAAAATAAGTCACGAAGGAAAAATAGAGAAAGAGCAGTTAGATGAGGAAAGAAAAAAACAACAAGTGCTGAGTGAAAAAGAGATAGTAGAACTTGTGAAGTATGGAATCAGGATAGAAAATCATTATGGCTTGGCTCAAGATATAGAGTGGGCTATCCAAAACAATAAAATTTATATTTTGCAAGCTAGACCGATAACAACATTGAAAAAAGAAATTTCAGGTGTTAAGATAGAAGCAAAGGAACTTTTAAGCGGTCTAGCTGCTTCCCCTGGAATTGCTTCTGGAACAGTAAAAATTGTCCATAGCTTAGATGATCTTGCAAAAATCAAGGAAAATGATGTGCTTGTAACAAAGATGACAAATCCAGATATGGTTGTAACAATGCAGAAAGCCAAGGCAATTGTTACTGATGAAGGTGGCTTAACCTGTCATGCAGCAATCGTTTCTAGAGAAATTGGCTTGCCTGCTGTTGTTGGAACAAAAAATGCTACAAAGGTACTTAAAGATAATCAGGTAGTAACTGTAGACGGCTATAACGGCAAGGTCTATGAAGGTATAGTAAAAATTGAAGCTAAGCCTGAAGCACTTGTTCCAGAAAGCGTAAAGCAAGCATTTACTGAATTAAAAGAAAAGAAGGTTAGTAAAAAAAGGCCTTTGGTAAAGGTTAATTGCGATTTGCCAGAAGTTGCTGAAAGAGCATCTTTAACAAATCCTGACGGAATCGGATTGGTAAGGCTTGAGTTTATAATTGCTAAAGGCAAAGTTCATCCTGCAGAATACATAAGAAGAAATCAAACTAAAGCTTACATTTCTTTACTTGTTGATGAACTTGAAAAAATATTAAGATTTTTTAAGGATAAGCCTGTATGGATAAGAACCTCTGATATAAGAACTGATGAATACAAGAATTTAGAGGGAGCTGAAAAAGAGCCTAAAGAAAGCAATCCTATGTTGGGATGGCATGGCATAAGAAGAAGCCTTGACCAACCAGAGATTTTAAAAGCTGAGCTTACAGCAATAAAAAGCTTGTATGAAAAAGGTTACCATAACATAGGTGTGATGTTTCCTTTTTTAGCTACTGTTGAAGAGCTAAGAAAAGCTAAAGAAATTGCTAAAGAAATTTCATTACCAAAAGAAGTAAAGATAGGCGTAATGATAGAAACTCCTGCATCAGCTTTGATCATAGAAGAACTTTGTAAAGAAGGAATAGATTTTATTTCTTTCGGCACGAATGATTTAACTCAACTTACTCTTGGTGTTGACAGGAACAATGAAAGGCTTGTAAGGCTTTATGATGAAAAGCATCCAGCAGTAATCAAACTTATCTCTGATGTTATTGATGTATGTAAAAAGTATGGTGTTGAAACTTCGATTTGCGGACAAGCTGCTTCTGATGTTGAGATGGTAAAGATTTTAGCAAAACTTGGCATAGATTCTGTTTCAGCTAACATCGACGCAGTAGAAAAAATAAGAAATGCTTTAGAGGAAATTTAATCTAAGCTTAACTTTAAATTAACTTTGAAATTTCTTTTTCTACTTAGGTGATATGCTAAACACTCACAACATATTCCTTTTTTATCGCAATCTGGCCATGTACATGGACAGTTCTTTAAGTTTTGTTTTTGTTTGCATTCCATTTTCTATTTAATTGAAAATAAAAAATAAAAAGAAAAAACAACCAACCTTACTTTTTACTTTTTTTTCTTTATCTCTTCTTTTTCTTTTTTGCTTTTTTCTTCTTCTTTTTCTTTCCGCCTCTAGCCATCTTTGCTTCACAGACGTTACCTTTAGCGTCTACATAGTACAAATAACCAGGTTTTCTTTTTACAGCACCTTTCAAAATTATCCTTCCCATTTTTACCTCCTTTTGTTTAAAAACTGACGAGAAAAGATTATTTAAATCTTTCGTTTTCAGCTTTTTGATTAAAGAAAAAATATAAAAAAGAAAATGAAACGATATGAATATGGTAAAAACAAAAATAAAAAATAAATGGATGAATGGGATTGATCATAGCAATACTTGGAGTTATTGGAGTTATAAACGTATAGAAAATGATTAAAAAAGAGTATGTAGCATTCGGGATAATTGGACTGATCTTAGCGATTGTTGGTGCTATGATAGCAATATTTTCAAAAGAAACAGGAATGGCCTGGGCTTTCTCTGGCAGTGGAATCGCTATTATATGGATAAGTTTCCACAAACTATATCATAGAAGTAAGCATAAATAAAGAATTTTGTTTTTAAGAAAAAAGATATTTAAGTCATTACTTTTTTCGTTGTTAATGAAAATTGGCTTTGTAGAAAAAGTTTGTATGGCTTTTACTTTGAAAAGCCGGCAAAAAATTTTAGAGCTTGCTTACAAAGCTAACTTTAAGGAAATCGGTGGTTACAAAAAAGGCTCTTTAAGGATTTGGATCTTAAAAAGAAATAAGGAAACTATCATTGTTTCAAATTACAGAAGATTGTTTCTTTATGACGGGAAAAAAATTTTAAGTAAAAACAAATCAAACTTGGAAGAATTCTGTAAAGAATTGAGTAAAGAAATAAAAGAAGATAAAACAGGACATTTTTATAAGCTAGCTGAAAAAGAATTTCAGGTAGTTAAAGCTTTTTCTCTTATAAAGTATTTGAAAAGTGTCTAATATCGTGTTGCAAACAAAACTCGTTTAACAGTTTCCGTCGAAA